>JAJYPG010000260.1 GCA_021795535.1 Planctomycetota bacterium | reverse complement strand
GTTCCCTTTGTATAAAACCGATCAAAAATAATAGCAGGAAATTATGAACAGCTCGCAACTTTTCGGGTTCTCTACTCTGGCCTACCTGTTGGCGTCCGCAGTGTATATCGCCCTCTTTGTCTTTAAAAACCGGAAAATCGGCGGCGCCGGCACGGTGCTGACCATTGCCGGCGTGCTGGCCCAGACCGCGGCCATGGGCCTTCGCTGGCAGGAGTCCTACGACCTGGGCATCGGCCATGCGCCGCTGACCAACATGTATGAGTCGCTGGTCTTCTTCTCGTGGTGCACCGCCCTCTTCTATCTCTTCATGGAGTTCAAGTTCAAAAACCGGGTGATCGGCGCCTTTGTCATGCCCTTTGCCTTTGTCGCCATGGCCTATGCCTCGTTCGCCAAGGGCATGAACCAGGAGATCAGCCCCCTGATTCCCGCCCTGCAGTCCAACTGGCTCATCGCCCACGTCGTCACCTGCTTCATCGGTTACGGCGCCTTTGCCATGGCCGGCGGCCTGGGCCTGTTGGAGCGCACCGTTCTGGCGATGCGGCGGCAGTTGCCAGTCGCCCCCCTGCCGGAAAATTCCCCACTCACGCTTTGGACTTTCCTTGAAGCCCTGAAGCTGCCGCGGAACCCATCCCGCGCCAATTCCCGCCAGCAGCCTCTTTTGCCTCAACCGTGGTATCGCCAGGGGGCGCAAAACGGTGGCCAATTGCCGGTCTTTACCCAGGCCGACAGTCTGGGCATTGCCACCTCCATGCTGGCCGGCACCATGGGAACAGCGGGCGTTACACTCGCGGGCTTGTGGTCGTATGTATTAGATGAAGATATGTTTAATACACAAGTACGTGCCACGGGCAATAAAGCCACGGTCTTAACCTCCGCAACTTTCACCCATATTGCGCATCTGGCGGAATGTTTTGCCGGGATCGGTCTGCTGCTGGTGGTGGACAAACAGGGTGGCCGCGCCCATTATGTTCCACTTCTGCTGCGGACATTTCCCGACTGGCAGATCAAAATTCTGGCCGAAACACCCGAGGAAAGCAGTTATTATCTTCACCACGAATCGCAGCGCATCCTGCTGACGTTCCGTGAAAAATCTGAACTGACTTCTTTCCCCACCGCTCTGGCCAGCATGACCAGCAAATACATCCGTGAGCTTCTCATGGAGGCATTTAACCAGTGGTGGTGCCAGCGCGTTCCGGGCTTGAAACCAACCGCAGGCTATTACCAGGATGGCCGCCGCTGGCTCAAAGATGTTCAGCCGCACCTGGCCAACCTGGGCATTGCTCAGGAACAACTGATGCGCATAAAGTGAACCGTTGAAAACATGCTCGCGGCTTGCGGTGATATGGTTCCGATTCATCAGGACTAATTTGCCGCATATAGCATCGTGTCTGCATGGGACGGTTCCAATCCGGTGAGAAACCATAACACCGCATCACCCGCTACATACAATTCACGAATTAGTCGGTATCCGGAAACGTCATATAATTAGGGCGTAATAATTTTTCTGGGCCGGGCGGAAAGTGGCTGTTTTTGACCTAAAACATATGCCAGAAATGCGTTCAACGAACTGACGAAAGCGGCTGAGGACAGCCGCGCTCCCAGAGGCTCGGAAAAACTGTCACGTCATATAATTTATGGTCTGTCTCCATTAATGACAAAAAGAAAATAAGTGTGCATAATAAGCCAATGAAGTTTGATTTCCGCTGGAACGAGTGGAATATTGAGCATATTGCCACGCACGGAATAACGCCCGATGTGGCTGAATATGCGGTGGCTCATGCACATCGGCCTTATCCACGTTTTGTGGGAGATGGCCGTTTTATCGTTCGGGGTAATGCGCCTGACGGGACTTTTTTACAGGTGGTTTATATTTTCAGCCCGGCCGACGTGATATATGTCATATACGCCCGTCCATTGACGTATACTGAAAAGCGCCGTTACCGGCGCGGGAAGTGTTAATGAATAAAGTCCAACCAAAATTCCAAAAAATCCAAAAACCATACGATCAGATGACCGCCAGTGAGTTGGCCGCAGCGACGAAGGAATTTAACCAGGAATTCATCGGAACACCCGGCAAGTCGCTGACAACCACGCAGAAAAGGCAACACCAGCGTGCAGCCCGTGCTGGACGACCACGCGTGGGACGAGGGTCCGCACGCATCAATATTACAATGGAGCGTACATTGCTTCGACGCACCGATCAGGCGGCGCACAAACAGGGCCTCAGCCGCGCCGCCATGGGAGCCCGTGCGTTGCGCCATGAGCTTGCCGCAGCCGCCCGACTTTAATCAATGGCGCAACGGCTTGAACGCCTGCTGGATCGTCTTGACCGGCAGAAATAGTTCCCGTGCGTTGGATGGCAGGGCAACAAATCCAAATTTCTCTTGCGTGGTTCTTCAATTACATATTCCATTGCCATATGGTGCCATTTTGTCACCGGATTGTCAATTGCCGTATATTTTCACTGCCGTATATTTTCACCACATGCCACCTGGATGCGATACCTGCTTGACGCTCCAACCCACAATAGTGCGGTGCAACGTAATTTTTTCCTGTTTTTTTATGGTGGCACCGCCCGGATTGGGAAGCGTGAGGCTGATGGTGGCCGCAATATCGTCATGATTTTGCGGCTTGAATGCCACGGTCAGTCGGTCCCCCCGCCAACGAAGCGCCTTGGGTAATGGTACATGCCAGGTCCTGCCAACGGATTGAGCATGAATAGGCAGATGCGCATGAATATAAATAATTCCCGCCGCAAGCAGCGCATGGGCCTGCGCTCGCCGCGCCGTCTGAACGGTGCGCAGATTCTGCTGACCAAGAGCCTGTGTCAACATAACAACGCCGGCGGCAAACAGCACGAAAAGCAGCAGCGTGACCAGCAGCGTGAAGCCACCACGTCTGTCGCGCCATGTCGGCTTTCGTTGGAATATCGGGGCATTGTGCAATCTCATTGGCCACCCTCCAAAAGTCTTTTTGCACGCAGAAATTCACTCGGCAGCAACCGCAGACTTATCTGATGCGCACAGTCCCGCTTTACTTCCACACCCACAGTCGCCCGTTTGAAAGAGAGTCCCCAAGCCGCATCCCGCCAGATTGCTTCATGCCGAGCCAATGGTTTAAGCCGGTTCCGTACGCTGCTTCTAAGCAAATTCCCATTGGGAAAAATACGCCATACATCCACGCGACGCTCCGGCTGATAACAGAACAGTGTGGTCGCATTGACCACGCGCACCTTGCGGGCCGTCCAGACATCGCGAGCCAGGCGATTTCTCGCTGCAAGCCATGCATCAGTCCGGTCTTCATAATGCCTGGTATGTCGCATAAGAGACACAATATGGCCAAGCATGGGTGCGCTGACCAGCATAAAAGCCGCTAATAACACCAGCACCGCCAGCATTTCCGTGAGGGTGAAACCGCGTTGCAACTTTCTTGCCGCAGAAATTCTCATTGGCCACCCCCTTTCCAGCCTATGCTGTTAAGAAAGGCTTTTGTGGGAACCAAAGCCGTGAGGGTAATGCCCTGTTCCAGTTGTTCGCCTTTTCCCAGCCGCGGCTGAATAGTAACCCATGTATAACCCTTTGGGCATGTGGTATGCAGCCGTATTAACTTAAAGTTATGTGGCAATGCGAAATGGCCGAAAAACAGATTATTTAGTACTACAGCGCTACTCTCTTTTACGTTCATGTCGTTTTCGCGATGTGATCGCGGCGCGGTTTCGCCATTGGTGGTAACAGATAATATCGGCGGTGCGTTTAGATGCGGAGCGT
>JAJYPG010000259.1 GCA_021795535.1 Planctomycetota bacterium | reverse complement strand
CGATTACTATTTTGCCGACATCCAATTCAGTCTGAATGCGTTTTTTGTCAATTTCGCGAATGCGCGCCTTGCTGTGCACGTTGTCTGTTATCAGGCCAATCTGGCCGCCGGTAAAGCTGATGGCCTCATGCCCTTGCTGGTGCAATGCCATGGCAATAAGGGCTATCGTCACCTGTTCGCCCGTGGCCAGAAGCTGGTCCAATTCCCGTTTGGGCGGGTTGGGACAGACCTGGCGGGCCAAGGTCAGCAGTTCGTCCGTTGCGTGCCCCATGGCCGATACGACCACCACCACCTGATTCCCCGCCATTTTGGCGGCAATAACCTTGGCGGCGGCGACATGAATTTTCTCCGCCGTGGCGACCGATGTTCCACCGAATTTTTGTAAAATCAAACCCATAAAAATCCAACAATTTCCCCCGCCGGGGCAATTCCATCTAAACCTTAAATCTAGTGGAATTGGGCTAAAAACGCAAAAATATCAGCACGGGTTTGCCGTGGGCACTTATTTTTGCCCTGCCTGTTGCCCTGCTCTTGCGGAGTGTCCGCCTTCGGCGCTATCATGTTGGGGCTTATGAAAGGCTTGCCCATGAAAAAGAAAATTCCACAATCGCCAAGTCCACTGGCTAAAAAAGTTCTAACACTTTTTCAACAATATCAGTCGCTTGATCAGATTAAAGCCAACCATCCGGAAATTACCGATAAACAAATCGCCATGGTGACCCTTGAACTTGCGGCGTTTATGCCGACACCGACTGTGCAGGTGACACGCAAGGCCGGTGCCCAACGAAAAAAGAAAGTGCCGTTCAGCGGCATGGCCTATCAGATTAAAATAACGCTCCGGGGAAGCAAGCCGCCAATCTGGCGTCGCGTTCTGGTGCCTGTGGAAATTCGTCTGGATATACTGCATGAGGTTATTCAGCTTGCCATGGGGTGGGGGAATGGGCATCTGCACTGCTTTAACGTTAATGATTGTCTCTACGATGGTGCCGCTCCGGACGGATCCATGTTGGACGATTCAATGGGAGAGCCCGAGGCCGACGTTCTTCTCTGCGAATTGATTGCCGGGGAAAAAGCCAAGTTCCACTACACTTATGATTTTGGCGATAACTGGGAACATAAACTGCTGGTGGAAAAAATCATTCCCGCCAATCAGAATCCGAAATTATTTGCCTGCACCGGCGGAGCGGGCGCATGTCCCCTGGAAGACAGCGGCGGCATTTGGGGTTACTACGAGATGCTTAAAATTCTCAACGATCCCAAAGACCCGCAATATGCGAGTTTTATGGAGTGGTGCGGCGGAATGATATATCCGCATAAATTGGACCTGGCGGAAATCAATAAGCGGTTGTGTCAACTGAGATAACTCCCCCCCACACGCCCGTCGCCACGGGCGTGATAATTTTTCCGGGCTTCTGGGAGCGCGGCTGTCCTCAGCCGCTTTCGCCAGTTCGTCGAATGCATTTTTGGCATGTATTTTAGGCTAAAAACAGCCACTTTCCGCCTAGACCGGAAAAATTGTTACGCCCCGCCGCCCGCCGCCACTTTCCATCAGAGAACGCATTGGCCACTGCCGCAGGATGCTGGTATCATATGCACTTGTCTAAAAAAGGGGCTTGCATGATGGCATCCCACACAAGGCATGCTTCGGGTGGCGATGCAGCCATGATGCTGGTTGCACTGATTCTTTTCTTCGGCATGGGCGGAAGCTGCATGGCGGCAGTCGACACCCACATCACAATGCAACAGCGATTAAGCGTTAAGTTTAAGGTGCATTTTACCCAAACGCCGGTGCGCAAAGCGTTCGCCGTCATGGCGCAGGCTCTGCATCTGAATGTGGTATTTGACGCGAGCAGTGTCGCCGCCGTAGGGACGCAGCCAACGACCACTATTTCTCTGCACATTCGCCATGCGGAAAGTGCCCGCTGGATATTGGATCAGATGACACACAATGTCTCAAGCGGCCCGCTTGACTGGACCGTTGCCCACGATTCGTTGCTGGTCGGTTCGCATGACTGGATAACCCTGCACAAGGAGCTTCGTATTTACAATGTGGCACCTCTAGTTCTTAAGCGGCTGCAAACACACATCTGGTATGTCAGTCGCACGCGATTGATCAAACTCAGTCGATTAATTGAAAACACGGTGGACCAGGACGGTTGGATCGCAAATGGCGGAACGGTGGGCCGCCTGACGATATTCCGCAGTTGTCTGATTATTGTCAACACACGGCGCAACCAATGGGCCGTTGAGAAAATACTGGCCGACCTGGAGCGGGCGGCTGCGGACGGGGCGCAAAAATCCACTCATTTATGGAAGCGACCTGAGTAACTTTTTGTTCAACTGGTGAAGGAGTCGTTATGCGAAAACTGAATTTGGCCGCAGCGTTGCTTGGTCTTGCCGGTGCCATAGGATTCATAGCCGGATGTCAGACTGTCGGAACTGGCGCAACGGAAGCCGGCTCGCGGCTGGCCCCAACCGGGCCTGCGCACCTGACGGAGGTAAGCCTGTTTCCCAACGGGTTTGGCGTGTTTGAATACCAGGGGGTGGTCCACAACAATGCCACCCAGACGCTTACCTTCCGCGGCGATCAGATTAATGATGTCCTGGGATCCATGGTGTTTCAGGATGCCGGCGGCGGGCAGGTCGGGGAGATCACCTTTCCCACCCAAACCCCGTTGCCCACATTGCTTCACGGATTTCGCGTGGACCTGGATGGGGTCCCCTCACGTTTTGACATGCTGGCCCAGCTTCGTGGCGTTTCGGTGACGGTGGCATTGCGGAAACCGGCCCAAAAGCGCATCACTGGCCGCATTATTGATTTGCGGTCACACCGTTCCGGCATTGTGAATCCGCCGCTGGTGGTCCGTGCGGGCGACAGGCCGGTTATCAGACAGCACGCCGGCTGGGTGATCAACCTGCTGTGCGGCAGTACGATACGGCAGATAAATGTCCGCAACGTGGCCGCGATTACCATCCGTGACGCGGCGGTCCGCCGGTCTTTTGGCCGCGCGCTGGATGCTTTGGCCAGCCAGCCGGACCGCAGTTCGCATCCGGTGACGGTCTGGTTTCGTGGCCATGGCCACCGTGCGGTCGGCTTTGCGTATCTTACCGAAACACCGATATGGCGCATGACCTACCGGATTATTGAACCAGTGGGGAAACAAACCGCAAATACCAAGGCCGCAGCAGCCCATCCGGCCACCGCAACACTGCAAGGCATGGCGATTGTAGCCAATCAATCCAGTGCGGACTGGAACAATGTGCGACTGGATATTCGCGGTGGCGAGCCGGTATCGTTCCTGTCAGATTTATACCAGCCATTGTACATGCGGCGACCTGTTCATCCGCAGCCTTCGGGATTATTTCCTGCGCCGCAAACGTATGACCGCGCCTTAACAGACCATAGCCACCCCGTCATTATTTCAAGGCAGATGTATAAACAACTCCGCTCACAGCAGGCGGGCGGCGGCCAGAGTCTTTTTAGTGGTGTGGGCGGGGCGGTAAACGCGTTCCATTTGCAACGCGCAATGCAATATCCAACAGCATCGGTAGTCCCCTTTAATCCACTGGCGGGCGTTCAGGCCATGGCGGACGCCGGAAAGGCTCATCCGGCCTTCGATTACCATGTGAATAAAATCAGCGTGGCGCGCGGCCAATCCGCAATGGTGCCGGTGCTGGTGGCACCCATAGAAGCTCAACCAGTTGATTATTATTCCGCCGTGAATATAAACGGCTTTCTCGGAGCGTCGCCCTATCCATTCCTTGCG
>JAJYPG010000258.1 GCA_021795535.1 Planctomycetota bacterium | reverse complement strand
ACATGGATATGACTATAGCTGACATTTCTCGCACTCACAGATCGACTCGGTTGCCTGCATTATTTTCTTCAACACCGATTTGTTTCAACTTCGCAAAATCATAAACGTAGCTTCCCAGTGATCAGCCTGTGAACGCCCGACTTGACGTAAACGCTGGGATACCAGACAATGTTCCACGTAGAACATCGTTTACAAAAATATGGAGGCATTCCCATGGCAGCTCAAGCACGACTCGGTAGGGGGCTTAATGCGCTGATTGCCAATAGGTCAAAGCAGACAACCCATGAAAATAATCCAAACACTACCAATGGTAGTAATGAATCTCATAATCCACAAAATCTGCCGCATTCAGACGACAAGTATATTCGTGTTTACGAAATATCGGTTGGCCAAATTGACGACAATCCTGGTCAACCCCGGCAAAACATGGATTCTTCCGTATTAGCGGAATTGGCGAATTCCATTCGTACGCACGGAATTCTACAACCCGTTCTGCTCAAGCAGGTGGGACAGCGATATCAACTCGTTGCCGGACATCGCCGAACCGCCGCCGCTAAAATCGCCGGCCTGCAGACCGTTCCCGCGATTATTCGCGCTGATACAACGCCTGAGCAACAAATTGAATGGGCCTTAATAGAAAATATCCAGCGGCAGGATCTCAACCCGATTGAACGCGCCAAAGCCTACCGGGCCTATATTGAACGATTCTCCATCACCCATTCCCAAGCTGCGGAACGACTTGGCGAAGATCGCACAACCATTACCAACTTTCTACGCCTCCTGGATTTGCCCACCGACATTCAGGACATGGTTACCGCCGGTGCCATTTCCACCGGTCATGCCAAGGTTCTTGCCGGCATTGATGATGCACAACGGCAGATCGCGCTGGCGGCCCTGACGGCGCAACAAGGTTTAAGTGTCCGCCGCCTTGAAGCTCTCGCCCGCGAAAGCGGTGCCGCCGCCTCAGGCCGCGTTGCCAAAATCGGCACCGTGCGTACGCCCAACGTGCTGGATATGGAGCAACGCATTTCCCGACAACTGGGGACCAAGCTTCGAATTATTCCCAGTCGCAAAAAAGGGGCGGGCAAAGTTATTATCCAATATTTTTCCGTCGATGAATTTGAACGGATATTCGGGCAGTTTACCAATAATCCGATGTAAATTGTTATATGTATATGTGTTATGGGCAATAAGCTTACAATTATGGACTTCCTGCGGCTCAAATATCCGCAGGCCAAAGCCACGACGCTGCGGAGAATGGTCCAAGATGCGCGCGTCTTGCTCAATGGCCAGCCGGTGCGCTCACTCAAGCAACCCGTGCCGGACGGTATCACGCCGCAGATTCAGGATGGCACTCTTAACACGGCGGCCGACTCACCGCGACTCGATGATGCCGTGCGCACAATTTATGCGGATTCCGGTGTTCTGGTGGTTGTAAAACCCGCGGGCCTGCTGACCGCAACCCATGCCGAAGAGAAGCGGCCCACATTGCTGGCCGGCGTTAATCGCGTACTTAGCAGGGACAACCAGAAACTGAAAACCCACCTGGTGCATCGTCTGGACCGGGACGCATCAGGCTTGCTGGTTTTGGCTCGCGGCGTGCGGGCTTTGGCGGATTTGAAGCGGCAATTCCGAACTCACAGCATCACACGGGAGTATGAACTCGTGGTGCATGGAACGCCCAAGCCCCCGGCGGGGCGGTTGGAACATCGCCTGCTTGAAACAGAATCCGGAATGGTGCGCGTGTGCCCGAACAATCCTGAAATTCAAAACGCCGCCGCGGGCAAGCCGGCCATATTGGATTATCAACTGTTACAGTCCAACCGGGCATTCAGTCTGATTCGGTGCCGCTTGCACACGGGACGCAAGCATCAGATTCGCGTACAGTTTGCGGCCATCGGCCATCCGGTGGTGGGGGACGTATTTTATGGCACACCCGCGGCACGGCGGGGGGGTGAAAGCAGATTATGTCTGCACGCGGTGCATGTGCAATTGAAACATCCACGCACCGGAAAAACGCTGGACTTTCAATCGCCGTTGCCGGAAAGTATCAAACGCTGGATGCAAACCACGCCAGATCAAAAAGTCAAAAAGTTATAAGAACGCGGCGGTTTTAATTTATTTCGCGGAGCTTTTATATGCCATCAATTAAGAGATTCTTGTCTGTTACGGCAGTGGAGAAAACGTGCTGTTTTTAAACTTGTTTAAAGGAAAGCCTAAATGATTAAAAAACTAACAACGACGCTGGCGGTAATGTTGCTCACGGGATCCACCATGGCGGCAACCCCCCGGGTTATCCCCGTCTGGCCCCACCTGAATGTTCCAGCGGCACAACGAAATAATAAAATTGTGGACAACCATTCTATTGGTTACGTGGACTTGCATCCGATTCTCTGGCCCACGCTGACGCTTTTTCCAGCCCCTGAAAAGCTTGCCAACGGCTGTGCCATTGTGATCTGCCCCGGCGGAGCCTACTGGCTTGAGGCCATGTCGCTGGAGGGTTATCGCGTGGCACGGTGGTTTAATCGGCTTGGCGTAAGCTGCTTTGTGTTGAAATATCGCCTGCCGCAGGGAACGTTACCTCCCGGCGGTGTGCCCTGGCCATTGCAGGATGTCCGACGGGCGGTACAAATTGTCCGCGCCCATGCCAAACAATGGCATATTGATCCGCATCATGTGGGTGTGATGGGATTTTCCGCAGGGGGTTCTGTGGCATCTTTGGCGGGTGTGCATTGGCTGCCGGGAAATCCGGATGCGGTCAATGTACTCAATCGCTTCAGCACGCGACCAGATTTTCTCGTGCTGGGCTATCCCGTCATTTCCATGATCCCGGGCATTACCCATCCCGGTTCGCACAACAATTTGTTGGGAAAACATCCACCGCTGGATGTTGAACAATATTTTTCCAGTGAGTTGAATGTCACCCCTTTAACACCACCTACTTTCATGTTTTATGCGCATGATGATACAACCGTGAACCATCAAAATGAAAAACGATTTTACGCCGCGCTCAAACGCAACGGCGTACCGGCAAAACTCATCGAGTTCAAACACGGTGGCCACGGCTTTGGCCTGGGGTTAAAAGCAACAGATTCCACACAGTGGCCGAAAGAGTGTGCCGCCTGGATGAAAGCCAGAGGTCTGTTGCGAGATCAGCACATGCGCCGGTGAGAAGTTTCTCCGGTGGGCCAGTGTTTTTCTAAGTCGCCATCGGAATGGCGATCGCCTTGATCTGTTCTTCAGTTGGGAAACCTGTGGCCAGAAACCTTGGCGGATAATCATCCGTTGGCTGGATCATATCACCGAATGCCGCCTGGACAGATTGCCAGGTGCATTGGCCCATCGAGCGGAATTCATCATTCTTATCCCGTGCCATAAACATAATCTGATCCACGTATGGCAGAATATTTCGGCAACCTTCAATCCAGAGCGTTTTCGATGAGACCGTTTTGGATCCCACCGCTTCAAAAAGTAGAAATCGACCGATATGGGTTTCCGCTTCCTGTTCACCAAGAGCGTTGGAAAGCACTTCGCCCTGCTGCTGATAATCCCGCCCAAAACCGATCAATGCAACATGCCGAAAAAGCTCGAATGCCGGCGATTGTTCCGGCGGCATAAATGATGTCCATCTGTTATTTTCCAGCCGCACCGCTGCACCGGTAATAAATCGGGGATCGGAAAGACACCGCACCGCGATCTTGGCCATGGCCACCAGACCCTCGGAGTCGTCCGCACCGGTCACAATTAAGTCATTGCGTGTCGGCGTCATGACGACA
>JAJYPG010000257.1 GCA_021795535.1 Planctomycetota bacterium | reverse complement strand
TGATGTCTTGTATGTCGATGGCGCGGTTGGCGTGCAATCCGCCGCCGATAATTTGAATTTCCGGTAATGGGAGCGTTACGGATTGTCCTGCGGCAAGGTATTCAAAAATGGGTAGAGCACGGCACCTGGCAGCGGCATCCACGGCGGCCAGGGAAACGCCGAGAATGGCATTGGCACCGAGACGGGATTTGTTTTCGGTTCCATCCAAAGCAATCAAGGCTTTATCAAGTTCATGCTGGGCGAAGACATCATGTCCGCGCAAGCGCGAGGCGATTTCGCCGGTGACATTGGCAATGGCGCGGAAAACGGATTTTCCCCGATATTTCGCGGGATCGCCATCGCGCAATTCCAAGGCCTCAAACTGGCCGGTGGAGGCTCCGGACGGAACCAGGCCGCAGCCCTGGATGCCGTTTTCAAGCGTTACCTGGGCCTCCAGCGTTGGGTTGCCGCGGGAGTCAAAAATCTGATACGCCATGATGTCAGTTATTTTCACCGGCATGATCCTTTATAAAATCGCTGAATGCCAGGCATAAGGCTTCCGTCGTGGGCCGAGGGGATAAGATGGAGTTAAGCGCGAAACGCCGAACCAGTTCCTTGTCACTTTCACGGGTCAGATATTCCACGGGTGATTTACCATCGATACGGGCCAGCAGCAGCAGTGGCAACAATGCTGGTACCGTCGGCGCGATAAACTTGAATTTTTCCATGCCGATATTTTCAGCATAAGCCCGCCACGCAATTTGTGCCAAATGCACGAACTGTTGCGCCTGCGGCTGGCGATGAATGGCTTTGAGCAGCAGATGATTCAACAGAAACGCAATATCAAACGCGGGGTCGCCGAACCAGGCGACTTCCCAGTCCAACACCACCAGTTGGGAATCGCAAAATAACATATTTTTAGGGCTGTAATCACCATGCACGAGACTTTTGTGTGGACTATGACGCAAATGACCAATCTGTACCGCCACGGCGTTGGCGATGGTCGGATGTTTACTTGCCAGCACCTCAAAATAGGGGGAGACGCGCAACTGTCTGAAATCTTCCCATTTTCCCAATGTTTCGGTTAACTCCGTCATGGCCCATGTTCGGCGATGCAGCACCCCCAGCGTGCCGCCCGCAATCCGGGCATGACTTTCGCCGCATTGGCCATTCAACAGCAGGTGCTTCCAATTAACAAATCGCTCGTCCATGAATTCCATGATGAAATAGCCTTGGTCGCCATGCGCGGCAAGCAGGCGGGGGGCGACATTCGAGAGCAGATGTCCCATTAAACGCAGCGCTTCGATTTCCACCCGATTGCGGGAAATATCGGCTGTCCACTCTTCCTTCACGCGCAACTTTCCCAATGCCCGCTTGGCCACCAGGCGTTTGTCGCCATCCTCCACCAGATAAATATCACTGGACACGCCGCCAGCCAAAGGCATCAAACGGGCGTTTGGATTGCTGATAACTCCGTCCCGAAAGAGCTGCTGGCGAAATTGGTCGCGGGCCGGTATCTCATCATTTTGCATATTACACTCAAAATTCGCGCACTGTGTTAAGCCGACCGGCTTAGTCCGGACAATTCGGCGGGATGTTCCGATGTCAACTCCGTCACACCCAGCCAGTGGTTTAGCAACTGCAGGCTGGGTTTCCAATGACCGAATCCCAAAGACCAGTGATGATCCAGACCTTTTGCGATGATCGTTCCGATCAAATCAGTTGCGGTCCATGGCGCGGTGGGTTGCATTTCGCCGTAAACGCCGCGGAAGGGCATCTGGCAATCCATCATTTCCCCTTCAAAGGTGAAGCAACGTCCGGCGGCGGGCGATTGATACCTTACGACCGTAGCGGGTCCGGTTGTCAGTAGAAATTCCACCATCAGACCGACAGCGGTCGTGGCATCGGCGTTTTCCAGTATGGAATGTCGCCGCGCTTCAAACTTGGTGCCCGGCTTCAGGAGCCTGGTGGGGCTGGCACCGCAATGCCACAAAGCGATGCGATTGGCGATCGAATCGACCCCGGATATATCCATCATGGTGGGAACCGCGCGTCCGTCCGACAACAGGTACATGGCCAGTGATGAAATCAGGCCGTGCATATCCCCTTCTTCGGCGGTACATAAACCAGCGTCATTGAGCATGGACACTGCGCCATCAGCGGCGCAGCCATACTGGTCGAAGAGTTCGGGCCAGCTTTTAATCGTACAGCCGATGTAGTTATGTTTCACAGCCATATCCATAATGGCCAGTCCCAGCCGCAGCGTTTGAAAAATCTGCACATCAGGCACCTCGCGCCGTGCGCACCGAGGCGAGCCGACCAGAGAATCCGCCAAGCGTTTCACTATCGTATCACTAAAAGTGCGGGCGTGTTGAAATACCGCCTCCAGATCCACACGGTCAAACCGCAGGCCAAAGCGCCGCATCACGGCCAGTTCGTCGGTTTCACCGTCATAAAAAGCCGTGACACGCGTTCCGCCAACATGCAGAAGTTTTCCGTAGCGCAGTCGGTGGCGGGCGCGGACGCTGCGGCAAAACGTCCACAAGATCGGTGGCGGTCCTTCTTGAGTCTTCTGATGTGCCCAGGCATAGCGGACGCCGAACCGCGTGAGCATATTGAGAATAAAATTCTGGCAGCAGAGACTGTTCGCGGTCAGGCGCTCGCTGTGCGGATCGGGGAATGACCAACTCAACAGGGGCAGCGGATGATCCGTAAGCCACCGGCCCAGATAGGAGCCGATTTCACCGGCGGTGTAGGCTGCATGAAACAGAATAATTCCGGCGAGATCGGTAGCATTCTCATTGAGCCACCGCACCAGCTCATCAGGATTCTCAAACGGCTCCGAAGCGCGGATTAGTTCAAAGGATGTTGGATCCAGGGCAGCGCGGGCAGCCACAAATGCCCGGTCATAGCTGGCGCAGGTTTTATCCCATGGAAAGTGTATTTTTACCCCGCAACCCAGAAAGGCGATGCGTGTCGGTTTCGCAGCAGCCGGAGCGGGGATAATTTCCCGGAGACTTGCCGTGGTCAAACCCAGTTGCGGCAATTCTGGGATTGTCTGTATGGGGTCTTGAGGGTTAGCGGGTTGGAGGTTCATATTCATGAGTATATCCTTTTAAATTACTGTGTAGTTGCCCGCCGACGCCAACGGGCGAGATTATGGGTGTGGAGTTTAAAGCGGCCACAGGCGGCGTGTCTATATGATTTTTCGACGTAAGTAATACTTTTTTTCCACTTTGGCAGGCGCGTTATCCGCCGGCCTGGTTATACATGGCGCGATATTGCCGTGGGGTAATGCCTTTTGCGAGTTTGAAGCGGCGGTTGAAGTTGGAAAGGTTGGCAAAGCCGGAGTCCAGCGCGATGGCGGTAATGGTCTGCTCCGTTTCCCCCAAAAGTCGGCAGACATGCGCAATACGCCAATCGCCAAGATACTGGACATAGGGTTTGCCCATTTGCCGCTTAAAAAAGCGGCTGAATCCCGCCGGTGACAAACCGGCGTTGTGCGCCATTTGCGCCTGCGTCGGCGCGTTGGTCGGTGCGGTACGCAGACGCTCGATTATCTCCTCCAGCAATTGATTATTTTGCGCGGCGGGCCGGATATCGGGAGTGGCAGTACCCAGCGGTCGACATTCACTGCTCATGCCACCAGCGGCCAGCAATGCCAGAATCTCAAGGAGTTTTGCAATGCGCAATGCGGAACCGGTCGGGGCTTCATACAAATCCATAAAAATATCCCGCACGCGGGATCGCGTTTTGCCACGAATGTGTAGGCCGCGCTGAGCCACTCTTAACAGCTC
>JAJYPG010000256.1 GCA_021795535.1 Planctomycetota bacterium | reverse complement strand
GTTCACATTGGGTTGCCCGTCATTATGATCAACCCGGACAATCCGATTGCACTGACACTGAACTTGCCCAGAGGCCTCAACCCTCCAGGGGTTACCCCGTCCGCCAAAGACACCTCCAGCGGATATCCGGCGGGTCGCAGAATTGGTGATGTGCGGAAAGATAGCTCAGTGCGGCGAAGCGGCAATGAATAGGAAATACAAGTAATATTCGCTATTTGCAACCACTGCCGTCCAGTCTTGATTCTAATAAAATAAACTTTTCTCCTCATTAATGAGTGATCAATGATCTGGGGGTATTTAAAATTGGCTAAAAGCGACGTTTTGGCCCGCAGAAATTCACCAGTGGTCGCCATACCTGCTGTTGCTGCTGTACCTGTTCATCCAGTGTGCCCAGGGCATATTGCCCGTTAAGGTTCCCTTTCAGCACCGGTACATCCAGGGGCAACATGCGTTCGCCCACCAGACGGCTTGATACCTCCGAGAGTTCCTCCGTGAGAACTTCCACCTTCATTTTTTCATAGGCATTGCTGCGATAGACCCCCTTGTGCGGCGGAACGTCGCGGTAATGGCGTCCCACCGCCATTTTTACAAAGTTTTCCCCGGTGACGCAGCCATTGGTGGGATCAAACCCAAGCCACCCTACAGATGGAAAAAATACTTCACACCAGGCGTGAGTTTGGGATGCCCCGCGATAACCGCGATGACCGGCATAAATAAATCCACTGACATACCGCGCCGGCACCCCAAGTTTGCGCAGCAGCGCGATCATAAGATGGGTGAAGTCCTGGCAGACTCCGCCACCATGCTTAAGCACATCCTCAATGGTGGAGTTGGCCGTGGTAATGCCCTGTTCATAGCGATAGTCTTGTCCGATCATGGCGACTATGCCCAAGACCAGTTCCAGGAGAGTGGTGGAAACGCCGGGGGCGGGACTGACGCGTTTTGCCAGGGCGTCAAGGGCGGGGCAATCGGCGACGGGGTCCTGAAGTTGCAGAAAATCAAACAAGCTGTAATCCAATGCAGACTCCAGCGGCCATTGATCCGTGATGGTTGGCAATTCCGCGGGTCGCCGCGAAGTATCCATCACGCTTACCGCAATAATTTTGATGGATTTATGCAATCCGTTAATGGAAAAAGTGTGAACGGTGTTTCCCAGCCAGTCAAAATAACTGCGAACCTGAGCGGGGGGGCCAACGCTTAAGTCGAACGAGAGTCGGTGCTGGCGCGGTTCCTGGCGTGGAGCCATGCGCAATTCCATGACGGTTTCCGTGATCAAACCGGAGTATTGAAGCTCGGTGATGTGGGTTATTTTGAGCTACATGGTTTTACCTCATGACAAGAACGTGCTTTCCATTGGACTTTGTGGGTGATTCGGTCGGCGGGTTGCCTGGGTGCATGAGCCACTGTTCCTGCACGGCCATGGCGGCTAGCGCAGCCCCTGCGCGAAGTTCCTCTATAAAGTTCAGCAGATCGTCCTGTGGGTGCGGCAGTGCCTGGGAATACTGCAATTCCGCATAGAGCCGTCCTAGAATCCGCTGCGCTTCGCGACCGGTATCGGCCAGAATCATGGTGCGAATTTGCTCCACAGCTTCCAATGCCGCACGCACGCAGAAATGAATGCTGCGGGGAATGGCGGCCTCAAAAATAATGAAGGCGGGCACTCGCTTCGGTTCCACCTCGCCGAGATTGGCCCGGCGATAGGCTTCAAGGCTGCAACAGGTACGCAGCACGGCCATCCAGTGGATTACCCGAAGTGATTCCTCCAAGGCCGTATCCACGCGGGCGAGTGTAACGCATTTATAGGCCAGAACTCGACAGGTTATATCGACGCGCTCAAGATGGCGGGCCAGACCCATAAACAGCCACGCCTGGCCATGTTCCATGGTCTGGTCTGTCAGGCCCTGAAAAAGTAGCGATCCGGTCATAATCTGACGCAGAATTTCCTGTGGGGCCTCTTCTATTCGAACGGCGGTTTCCGGCGATTGCATCATCCAATAAAGTGTGTTGATATGTTCCCACATTTCATTGGATATCTGTTCGCGTATCCCACGGGCATTTTCCCGGGCTTTGGTGAGGCAGTTGATCAGGCTGCCGGGGTTTTGTCGGTCCATGGCCATGTACCGGGTGATGGCCATGACGGTTTTTTCGGGAGAAGTTCCCTCTGCGGCGAGTTCGTTAAGCATGTGTTCGCATTGTGTTAAATGCAGCACATCGGCGGCAACCTGGCGGGCAAATTTGTCATCCACTCCGCTGGTTCCGGTAAGAATATCCGTACTGACCAGCAGCATACGGGCTATTTGTTCAGCCCGTTCAATGTAGCGCCCCATCCAATAGCTTGAGTCGGCAACGCGCGCCAGAAGAGCTCGCCCCATGTTTGAAGTCTTTTCGCCCTGTCCCCGGGGGACGGTTTCAATAGCCATGATTAGTTCTCCTCTAGCACCCAGGTGTCTTTACTGCCGCCGCCCTGTGAACTATTGACCACAAGACTTCCCTTTTTCAATGCCACACGGGTGAGACCGCCGGGCATTACCATCACGCGCTGTCCGTATAAAATATATGGCCTGAGGTCTATGTGTCGTCCCTCAAATCGAGAATCCATCATGCTTGGATGTTGACTGAGTTGAATGACCGGCTGGGCGATGAAATTTCGCGGATCGTGTCTTATTTTTTTTGCAAAATCAGCCCGTTCGGCGTCAGTGGCCTGATGCCCCATTAACATGCCATAGCCCCCGGCTTCATTGGTGGCTTTGACCACCAATTCGTGCAGGTGTTCCAGAACATATTTGCAGTCATCCGGACGGGCACAAATATAGGTTGGCACATTCTTCAGAACAGGCTCTTCTTTAAGGTAAAAGCGAATCATATCCGGCACAAATGGGTACACGGCTTTGTCATCACAAACACCGGTCCCGACCGAATTGGCCAAGGCGACATTGCCCAGTCGGTAGGCATTCATCAGCCCTGGCACCCCCAGCAGGCTGTCTGGCCGAAAGCACAGGGGGTCTAGAAAATCGTCATCGACGCGGGAGTAAATAACATCGACACGTTTGAGACCTGCGGTGGTACGCATGTAAACATAGTTTTGCTCAACCAGCAGATCGCGTCCTTCTACCAGTTCCAGCCCCATCTGTCGAGCGAGAAAACTGTGTTCGTAATATGCGGAGTTGAAGGCACCAGGGGTGAGCACAACCACGGTGGGGTGTTCATTCTGGTGAGGGGCCAGGTACTTGAGGCATTGGAGGAGGTTGTGCGGGTAATCCTCTATCGCCCGGACATGGGCGGTCTGAAACAGAAGGGGAAAAACACGTTTCATAATGGCGCGGTTTTCCAGCACGTAACTCACGCCACTGGGGGTGCGGCAATTGTCCTCCAAAACCAGATATTCACCGGCTTTGTCGCGAACAAGGTCGGTGCCGCAGATCGTAATATAAAGCCCCCTGGGAACATCCACTCCCATCATTTCCCGGTGGAACTTTTTGGCGCCGTATATCAGTTCGGGTTCAATGATTTTTTCGCGCAAAATCCGCTGTTGGTGATAAATGTCGTGACGGAACAGGTTCAGTGCGGTAACACGCTGAATCAGGCCGCGTTCAATGGTGCTCCACTCATCCGCAGGGATGACGCGCGGTATAAGGTCGAAGGGAAATATTTTTTCAACGCCATGTGAGTCTTTGTAGACCGTGAAGGTGATTCCTTGATTACGAAAACACAGGTCCGCCATCCTGCGTCGCTGTTGCAGCGAGTTTTCGCCTAAGGCGTTGATACGCGTAAACAACGCCGCGTAAT
>JAJYPG010000255.1 GCA_021795535.1 Planctomycetota bacterium | reverse complement strand
AACGTTTATCAGTCAGGCCACTGATGATAATGATGTGCGACAACTCGCCACACTCATGGCTTGCGGGGCCTGGGATTATCGCAACGACGCCGATGAATGGGCGGGACGGCTGATTCCGCGCTGGACTATCACCCGTCTGGCGGCGGTGGATCGCAATATTTTGCGACTGGCGCTCTGGGAATTAACGCATCAGCCGCAGACACCGGGGAAAGTGGTGCTGGATGAAGCGATTAACATGGCTAAAGAATATTCCACTGAAGACAGTTCCGGCTTTATCAATGGCGTATTGGATGCGGCTTTGAAGCAACATAACCTGCTGACGGACAGTGCGGGATAATCGCACAATTGTTACACAACACAGGGGTAACATAAGCAGGTACGGGCAACAGGATGCAAGATGTATTGAGGTAATATAAACAAGTCCTTGCGGGGTGTTCTGGCGGACACAACGCGTTGATTCACTATTTTTGGAGGCATTTCAAGCTGTGAAAACTCCCGAGGATCGAGGGTCCACAACCGAAGGCGTCGGGGTTTCGCCGTCGCTTGGACCGGTACTGGAATACGAACAAATGACCGCCCACGCCACACTTTTTGGGCGTGATGTGTGGCGGCTGGCTGGGCTGGCAATTCTGATTGGAGCGGTAGCCGCGATTGCAGCCCTGGCGTTGCTGCGACTGATCGGCCTGCTGACGAATCTCTGTTTTTATGGGCGCTTTTCATTCTCTTTCGCGGACCCGACGTCAGCCTATTTGGGAATATGGGTGATAGGCGTGCCAATTGCTGGCGCGGTGGTCGTGGGCTTTATGGCTCGTTATGGCCACTCCGGCATCCGTGGTCACGGCATTCCGGAAGCCATGGAAACGATTCTGACGAACCAAAGCCGCATTCCCAAGCGTCTCACGCTGTTGAAGCCCATTTCCGCGGCGATCAGTATCGGCACGGGCGGCCCATTTGGTGCGGAAGGTCCGATCATCGCGACCGGTGGGGCCTTTGGATCATTGGTGGGGCAAATTCTGCACACCACGGCAGATGAGCGCAAGATTCTGCTGTCCGCCGGTGCCGCGGCGGGAATGGCGGCGACCTTCGGTTCGCCCGTTTCGGCCGTGTTATTGGCGATTGAACTGTTGTTATTTGAATTTCGCGCGCGATCTCTGGTGCCGGTGGCATTGGCCAGCGCCACGGCGGCCGGCCTGCGCATCATTTTCATGGGTGACAAACCGATCTTTTTCATGCCCAATGTCGGTCCGGCGGAACACTGGTCGCTGATTATTTACGCCATCATCGGTCTGATTGCGGGAGTAGCGGCGGCGGGCGTCACACGCCTGCTGTATCTGGTTGAAGACGGGTTTGAAAAATATAGTCACGTTCATTGGATGTGGTGGCCGGCCATGGGGGCGGTGGTGGTGGGCGTTTGCGGCTATCTTGACAATCACACCATGGGGGTTGGCTATGACAATATTTCTCATCTGCTGACCGGGGGCATGGCCCTCAAAGCTATTTTGATGCTCCTGATACTGAAATGGATTTCATGGACAGTGGCCTTGGGCAGCGGTACGTCCGGCGGCACATTGGCCCCGCTGTTTACCCTCGGCAGCGCTCTGGGGCTGCTGCTGGGACTGGCGGCTGCACATCTATTTCCTGATTCAGGTGTAGATGTGCGCGTGGCGGCACTGGTCGGGATGGCGGCACTATTTGCCGGTGCATCACGCGCGTTGCTGACCAGCATTGTTTTCGCTTTTGAAACCACCATGCAGCCGCACGGTTTGCTGCCACTGCTGGCCGGGTGTACCACCGCATTTCTTGTTTCCTGCCTGCTGATGCGTGATACGATCATGACGGAAAAAATAGCTCGGCGCGGCATTCGTGTCCAAACGGAGTATTCAACAGATTTTCTGGATTGTCTTTTTGTGCGTGATGCCTATACACGAGATGCCATTTCCCTTGACGGTTCCAAAACTGTGGCCGAAACGCGGCAGATCATCTTTGCCAAATGGGCTGTATTGAAGCACCACGAATTCCCAGTTATTGATGAGGAAAAAAGGCTCATCGGTGTGCTGTCGTACCGTGAACTTCTCGATACACGCGTTGATCCCGCAAGCGCCGTGCGAGCGTTGATTAAACGTATGCCGATTGTCATTGAACCTGACAGCCCGCTGCGACTGGCGGATAACCTGATGTCGCGGTACAACGTGGATCATCTGATTGTCACCGATCCGGAAAAGCCCGATCAAGCCATCGGCGTGATTACAGAATCGGATATGCTTGCCGCCCATCGACGCATTGCATAAATCGTCCATTCGTATTTCCCGAGGGGTGCTATGTCGAAGCGCCATGCCGGCACTGGCATGTCGGCTTCAACAGATTTGTCAAAATTAAACTTTCACCGCATCATCTGTGGCTCTGGCGCGTTTGGCTATTGGATGTCGTGGCCTTGCGTCGGCGGGCGGTAGAGTCCACAATCTGGAATGTTGATGTGAAGTGCAGGGTGTTTCCCTGCAAAGCGCGGAGAGGTAATGTCGCAAAACGCAGCTCAAAGCATTTCGGCGGATACACCGCTGTTGCAGGAATTTCCACCCCTGCTGCGCAACCGCAATTTTTTTCTTTTAATGAGCGGATATGTCGTTTCCGTCATTGGCGACCGGGTGCATTTTCTGGTCATGCTGGAACTGCTTTGCTACGTGGTGCTTAAACGCCACGTGGAATCGGCGCAACATGCCGCACAGCTTAATTTAGCTATGTTTCTGCCATTTTTGCTGCTGGCTCCGCTGGGCGGGGTAATTTCGGACCGGCTGCCGAGACGTTGGGTCATGATTTCCTGCGATCTGGTGCGCAGTATTATTGTCATTGTCGCCCGAACCGTGTTGCTGGTGGCAGCTTACCACAGCACGCTATCAACCGGGACACTTCTGGTCATGTTGTTTGGCTCGGAAATAATATTGTCCTGCTTTGGTGAAATATTTTCACCGGCCCGCGCCGCCATTGTGCCCAATCTGGTGCATCCTAAGGAATTGCTGCAAGCCAATTCCTTTCTATCCGTGGCCGGGACCATTTCCACACTTTTGGGATTTATCCTCGGTGGATTATTGTTGAAATTCGGCCTGGATATCGCCATGTATGTGGATGCGGGAACCTACTGCCTTTCGGCATTCGCGGTTTTTTCCATGCGGATGCGGCCCGGAATGGATCGCCCCGACCCAGTGCGTGGAGCCAGACACAACAGTCTCTTTAAGGAATTAAAAATTGCGATGGGCTATCTTAAAGTCCACAAGCATCCGCTGCAGGCGATATTGCTGGAACTCGCTTTTACCACCGCCAGCGCGGTAATTCTGAACTGTATGCCCGCTATTGTTACCGCGCGTTTTGGTCTTTCCAACAGCGACTTCGCTTACTTTCTTGGCGTGGCCGGGATTGGCATGATTGTCGGTGCGGTGCTGGTGAGCCGAGCACGCAATGGACTTCCCAAAGAAATCGGTATTGGTTGGTCCGCGGTCGCCATCGGCGTTGGATTACTGATGGCCGCATGGGCGGCCCATTGGGAAACGTTTCTGATCTGGCTGACGGTTGCGGCGATGTTCGGGGCCATTATGTTTATTACCGTTGATACCCTGTTGCAGCGGGTGGTGCCGGATTACATCCGTGGCCGAGTCATGGGAGCGCGTGATCTAATTACCACCTTCGGCTTGCTGGTGCCCACCGTGCCGATCGCGTTCTGGAAAAATGTCGATTCTTACATCATGAATATCATCGTTGGCACCGGCGTGGTAATCGCGGTGCTGGGTGTCGGCCTGCTGATTA
>JAJYPG010000254.1 GCA_021795535.1 Planctomycetota bacterium | reverse complement strand
CAGGCCCCGGACGCCGATTGAAAAAAAATACCAGATGATGCGGACGATTCACCGGTGTAAGTGTTACAGTTTTCCGCATCCCATCGCGAATCAGTGCGATCTTCAGTGTTGGTGCCACTGGACCGGGCTGATTTTCCGCACCGATAAGTTCAAACGGATTCTCCAGTGCCCGGCCATTAAGCGTAATAAGCAGATCGCCCGGCTCCAGATGGGCTTTAAATGCGGGACTGTTGGGAATCACTTGCAGAACCATAAGGCCCTGTTGAGATTCAAGACCCAGCAAGCGACTGAATACCGGCGGAATTTTCTGCATCGCCACACCCAGCCAGCGGGGCGGCGGTATGGCCGCCGAGGTGGAAGTGGAGCTTGTCGCCGGAGCGGCGGCCACCCGGGTGGAGGTGTCCCCGGTGGCCGCACGCACGGCATTTCCGATGCTTACACTCGCGAGGCCACACGCCATCGCGACGGCGACAAGAAAGTTTGATGCAGCGCCATTGATCATGATATTTCCGTTATCAATTCCAAGCTTTAATAAATTGTCTGTTTCTTTCCATTTACCGGCACGACAGGATAGGCCATCGCATTGTTCGGGCCTTCCGGCACCAGCACAATATGATTGGCCTCAGAATAGGCCGTTGTACGAACATTAGACGCATTAAATGACGGCAACGACTGCGGTTCCTGCGTTCCAAAACCCGGAGGCAGTCCGGGTGTAATATATTGAATCGTACCCTGCTGCGACTGCGGCGAAGATGGCGCAACCGCGACTTGTGGATTGCCACCCGCCGGGGCCACAGGTCGTAGCATCCCTGTGCCGCCATGACCAAGATACAAACCACCAGCCCCGAAAATCCCCGCCGTTATCATGACCAAAGCCGCCACGCGCACCCAATCAATGCGATAAATGGTCGCTGGCCGTAAGGCCGGGCGCACTTCCAAAATGTCCCGTACCGCCCGGCGTTCCACCTGCCGCGCTAAAAAATGCAGTGCCACAGTCCGCCAGGCTTCCGGATGTTTTTCAATGGATTCAAGCAGATCCCGTCGGCGATCTTCCGGCAGTTCATCATCCACCAACATATCCATGGCCATATCCGGATCACGCGAACCCGAAATGTGCCCAATGGGGCCTCTGCTATCATCAGGATGTGCGAAAAAAAGTGCCATTTTATTACTCCGTCAATGTACGGGGCCAACCGCGTTTACGATGCTCAATTGAACTTCTGGGCCGCCAGAAGCTGCCGCAATTTTTGGCGCGCCCGAAACAGCCGCATTTCCACAACCGCAGGCGTTACGCCCATCCGCGCGGCGATTTCCTTATAACTGCAATCATCCACATGTTTCATCATCAGCATTTCCGTATCGCGTGACGGCAATTTAGTCATCGCCTGCCGCAGCATCGCGGCACGTTCCGAACTCAACAATACCTCCAGCGGATCCGGTGGCCGGGACGCATCCGAACGCATCACCGCCACTTCCGACGCCTGGACAATTCGCTTGCGTGCTCTTCCCAAAGATCGCCGGTGCATCAGGGCTGCCCGCACCGTCAGCCGATATAGCCACGGCTTGGCATTGCTTTGTGACTGCAGGGTTGACCAATTCTTCACAGCGGCGGCAGCCACTTCCTGCATCACATCATCCGCCCCCTGCGTGGTCTTCAATCGAGCCACCGCCACCGCCCGCAACCACGCCCCATATAAGCGCAAAGCCTCCGCCGGTGTCGCGGGCGCAATAACCACCGCTTCACTGCCCCCTCCCGTTACTGAATTGGCTAAGCGGAATTCCATTCGCCGCAAATCTCCTTCCGAAAATCCGGTCTTCTATTCTATACGTTGCCACACCGCCCCATGGTTTTCACACCATTGAGCATCATTAGCCAACAGGCTCCCAATACCGAAAACCCACGGGCGGCCAACCTGTCATGTCTATCCCAGAACACCGCAGTACTCCCAGCGCCACCGGCTTGTCGGTGTTGCGGATTCGGTTGCCGCGTGAACCGGCAAGCCATTATTGGCCAGTTCCTAACACAATATATCGGACACACCAGATGTTTGGCCGCAATGCTGGCATTTGACGCTGCCGCAATTCCTTGCGACACTTTCAGCATGAATATTTCGACTTCAACTGCACAAACCGCGGCCACACCCGATTTATCCGTCCAAATCGGCCAAATGCGCCTGGCGAACCCCATGATGACCGCTTCAGGTACCTGTGGCTATGCCGACGAATATGCCGATTTTGCCGATTTGTCAAAATTTGGCGCATTTGTCACCAAATCCATCAGCAAAACGCCCCGCAAAGGCAACGAGAGTTATCGGGTCATTGAAACACGCGCGGGGATGCTCAACGCCATTGGCTTGGCCAATATTGGCCTGGAACGCTTTATCAGTGAAAAAATACCCATTCTGGAACGCATGGGCATACCCGTAATCGTCAATGTGCCCGGCTGGTGCGTGGAAGATTACGCCGATGTGGCCCAGCGCCTGGATCAGGAACTGCCCGTGGTACAGGGCATTGAGCTTAATGTCAGTTGCCCGAATGTAAAAAATGGCCTGAGTTTTGGAACAGATCCGGTGCGCCTCGCCGAGCTTGTCGCTACGGTCCGAAAACGCGTTAAACGCGCAACGTTAATTGTGAAGCTTTCACCCAACGTCGCCGATGTGGCCATTACCGCCCGTGCCGCCGTGGAAGCCGGCGCGGATTGCTTATCACTGGTCAATACCTTCACCGCCATGGTTATCGACATTGAAAAACGCCGCCCCATGCTCGCCAACGCCACCGGTGGATTAAGTGGCCCGGCCATTAAGCCCATTGCGGTGTTTATGGTACATCGCGTTTATTCGCAGGTAGCCAAGGCTCACAATATCCCTATCATCGGAATGGGTGGCATTCAATCCTGGCAGGACGCCGTGGAATTTATCCTCGCCGGCGCTACCGGCCTGGCCGTGGGAACGGCTCTGTTTATTGATCCGGCAATTCCCAATAAAATTTGTGACGGCCTGCGGCAGTATCTTGTGCGCAAAGGGCACGGCAGCCTGCGGGAGATCATCGGCACACTCAAGACCGACTAAGAACGGTTATTGCTTCGCACTTTTTAACACATTGACATACGTCATACGTAAATCCGTCAACGCCGTCAGCAGCGTCCGCTGTTCGGCCGCTGTGAGATTGCCCTTGGTCTTGTCCTCCAGCACCGCCAGAGAATCAATAAAAAATCGCGCCAGTCCAACATCCACTTTTTTCTGACCGCCGCCCTGGGGAATGGCTCCCATTGCCATTAGCGCCTGCGCCGCAAACTGCTCGACAATCATCTCAAAGCTCGCCGATATCGTCGGCATCGACGAGCTTGCCGCCGGCGATTCCACCGTCGGCTTGGCCGCATCACCGACTTTGGCGGCCAGCTTTTCCTTTTCCGCCTGCGCCTGACTCTTCCAGTCGGCATCCACATGTAATTCCGGATTGGGGTCAATATTCTCGGCCATATCCATCTTCATATCCTCACAACATCATTCATTTTTATCCAGCCATTCAGAATTTTCAACTTATTTCTGAAAAAACCTTGGGCGGATGTTCCAGTGTTTGCACCACCGGACATGTGGCTATCGCGGCTTTGACCCGATCATGGAGTTCCGGCGGCAATTGGCTCAGCACATTCTTCAGCACAACGTGCATATCACCAAGCCGCGACGGATTGGCCAGATAATGTTTATCCACCGTGGATTCCACGCCGGTCAGTGGATGGCCATGCTTGTTGGCACTGATCAACGCCAGCATCATTTCACAAGCCGCCACCGCAATGG
>JAJYPG010000253.1 GCA_021795535.1 Planctomycetota bacterium | reverse complement strand
AAAGCGAATCTGTGGATCATGAAAATGCCGCCAATCAAGACTGATGGCCTCGGTGGTAAGGGTTTTAATGCTCGTGGGCACCTGGCGAGATTCATTAAGTTGCGCCAGTTCAGAGAGGGCCATGGCAATGGCATGTTTGGCCCGTGGATCGGTCGGTGCCATCCGCACGAAAGCGACGTTCATACGGGCGGCAAGCTCCATTTCTCCCAGTTGTGATGCGGTGATGGCGGTAATCAGTGTGGCCTCAGCTCGGATGGCCGCAGGCAGATTTTTCTGCTTTCGCAAGCTTTGAGCCGTAGCCAGAGCCTGCCGCTGGCTTTCAGTCGCGGGGTTCTGAGCGTCCAGCCATGCGCGGGCCAGGACTTGCAGAGCTGTCAGCTTAGCCGCAGCGGCATTAACCGGAATACTTTGTGCCAGATGGGAAAAAATCAGGCTTTGATATTGCGGGGCTTTACTGATGACATCACTGACGATTTTTTCCGCCGCCGCCTCGGCTTTCGCACGCTGAGCCGGATCTTTCAGGGTTTTGGCTGATGCGGTCGCAATGCGGAAGGCTAAAAGCTGTTCCCCCATTTTAGCGCTGACGGAGTTGGCTGCGGCCTGTTGGGTGGTCCAGGCCATAAATGTTTTAAGTTTGGCGGCGGCCTGATGGTATTTTCCGCTGCGGAGCAACGCTGTAATCTCTTGATAACGCGCATCATATTGCAACCACACCGGGGCATGGGGACTTTGCGCGATGGTCAGGTCGCGGATGGCTTTGTTGTATTGACCATTATGGAGGTACGCTTTCCCGCGCAGCTGCGCCGCACGGTAATAAACGCCACTATTTTGTGATCGGGCGTAAACCGAGATGCGTTTGATTGCCGAGGCCAGCAAGGCTTGACGGGCCTTTCCGCCGGGCGGCATGGCCAGACCGGCGAAATAATCGCCATACGCCAGATAATAACCGGCATCGCGCTGGCCGTTAATGGCAGTCGTGTAGAGAACTTCATCGGCATGGGAAAACGTGGTGGCGTTGTTGAGCTTTGCGACCACATCGGAATAGTGCGTCAGGGCCATTTTTAACAATTTTCGGGCCAGCGTGGCAGCGGGCAATAATTGCTGCCGCAGGGCCGGCGTGCCGGACCAGAATTCAATTTGATTCACTGCATTGCTGGTTAAATTGGCCAGCATAAATTGCGCTTGAATCGAGGCCCAGCCGGGGTCAACATGGCCATCGGTGGCTTTGAGATAACTCTTCACATCGCGGATAAATTCAGTGCCCAATTGCGCTTGCCGGGCGGGGTCATTTTTGAATTGATCCCAGGTGCATAAAATGTTGGCTGAACCATACAGCGCTTTGTCTCCGGGGGTCGAGGCTTGCTTCAGTGCGGCCAAAATTTTGGCCTCCGCATGGGTCTGTTCCAATTGCGCCACAATTTGTGAAATACCGGCATCGGCCCGATTTGATTTGGCCACGACGGTGGCTGGCGCAGCATGAACAATTACCGCAGCCGCAAAGGAGAGTACCAAGCTCAGCGTAATAAAGTATTTTTGAATTCCCTGCATGGTGACGAACCCCTTATTGATCAATAAAATTGCCTGGGTTGGTGGCGGCTACCCGCGAAACATTGGGGCGTTGATGCTTTTCCGAGCCGCGCACCGATGCCGGCTCCCGCTTCCTCCGCAGTTGTTCATTGGGCCGGCGGCGGCCGAAATGCCACCTGTTTGAACCTGGCCTGAATGCAATCACTATACGTGGTGATGACATCCTTATAAGGTACGCCATTGGAAGGCGAGATAAATATCTGAACCGGCACGCCTTTGACCAGAGCTTTGTGCTTGTTGGTCAGGAAACTGGCCAATTCACCGGAGAGATCAGCGGTTTGCAGGCCCGGCAAAATGGCGATTGTGCGCGTGCCACGCACGCGCAGCTTGATGTTAATGCGCGTGGGCGGCATGGCATTTGTTTTAACGTTGGACAATCCGCCCTTGATGGCAGGCGTGTTGTTTGTTAAATACCAATCCGGACTGACAAACGAGCTGCCAAGCATAAAAAATATGAGAATAACCATGACCACATCCACCATGGGGGTCATGTTCGGGCCGACATGATGAGCGGAGTGCATTCCGCGACTTTTGTGTTTTGTTGATAGGGGCATGGGAGAACCTCTCTGGATTCAATGAGCCACGGCATCAGCCAGGCCTTCGGGTCATAAAATGAATACTTGCAATCCCCGCCTGAGCGCAACTGATCAACACCGGAGCGACAAATTTATAGGGGATCGACCGGTCCGCCCGCAAAACAACCTTTATTTTGGGGTTTTCACTTTTCTGCTTACGCAGGTAGCTGGCCAATTGGCTGCCGGGAATTTGATTTCTCCATATTAGAATCGCTGGAGCCGCATTATCACCATATCCGCCAATGGGCGGCACGAGATTGATGATTAACTGATCGCTTTTATCGCGCATATCTTTGCCATTTTTAGCGGAAGGAATTTTGATCCCCTTCACCGAAGCCGCCTTGGCAATGTGCCCCACGAGTAAAAAGAAAATGATCAGACACATGATAATGTCAATCAGTGGCGTGACATTCACATGTGTGTCCTGCATCGGTTTTATACCGCGAATTTTCACTGTGCAAACTCCTGTTCAACGTCTTTGGCACCATCGGCCCCTCCCGCCGGGCTGATGCCAAAGAAATTTTCTTACGCCACACTACACGCCCGCACCGGTATCGCCTGATCCAGAACTGGTTCGACGCGGCACTGGACGGGCCATGGGTTTGCCACTTTCTGGCGCGGCGGCGGCGGCGGTGGTAGCGGCGGCCTTATCCCCAGGCCGCAGGCTCTCCAGCAGTTCTTCAGAAAGTACCGATGCCCGGCTGACAATTTTATCTAATCTCATACGGAAAAAGCCGAACGCGACCAGCGATGGAATGGCGACAGCCAAGCCGCCGAAGGTATGCCACAGAGCCGTGGCAATACCAACCGACAAATCTGAAACCTTGGCCTGCCCACCGGCATGATGCAGGGCATTAAACGCTTCAATCATACCCAGAACGGTTCCTAATAGACCAATCAGCGGCCCGATATTGCCTATGACGTTAAGCATCTCAATGCGCCGGAAAAGATTGGCACTATTTTCCGATACCGCGCTTTCCAACGCCTCCCGCATGGCTCCATAACCCAGATGAGCGCGGCGAATGCCCGCCTGCATGGCCTTGCTGACAAACGATTGGTCCGCCGCGGTAAAATCAATAAGCTCTTTGAGTTGCCTGGAATCAATAAGTGAACGGATATGTTCTGTGGTTTCAATGGGAGCGATTTTGCTTTCGCGTAAATGCAGGATCGCATCAAAGATTAAGGCGATACTGCCCAGTGAGCAGAGCAACAAGACGACAATAACGGTGATGTCTAAACCCCACAGAATGGGATTTGGATTGTACGCGCTGGCACCGCCACCACCACCGCCGCCGCCAGCACTTTGGGCCATGGCGGTGTGGCCTAAGGCCACGAGCGTACCAAGAAACAACACGCCAAGAAGCATGATACGGGAGCGGGAACGTGCATAACGGCTGAACATGAAAAAACTCCTTTATGATTATTATCGGCTATTGCCGAGAGGTTCCATTTTATTCCGGCGGAACCTTTTCCGTCGGACGTTATAAACTATTCCTTAATAAGACGGTATTGGCCACCCGTTTCCTTCGCAATGTTCTTCAGGGCACCGGAATAGAGCTTCAATTGCGACTGAAAGTGGCGTGAATTGCCTCTCGAAAACGTATACGTAAACACATGCGTGCCATGGGTATCCATTTTTTTTACACTCTCAG
>JAJYPG010000252.1 GCA_021795535.1 Planctomycetota bacterium | reverse complement strand
TGCTTGCAGAACAGGGGTTTATGTTCTTATGCAGGTAACGTTGCCGAACCAAAGCGGGTGAGGACACCCGCGCTCCCAGGGGCGTGCCTGTCGGCACGCTTGGGCGGCGCTGCGCTCAATGAATAATGAATAATGAGTAATGAGTAATGAGTAATGAGTAATGAGTAATGATGCGGTGCATCGCTTGATGAAGAAGACAGAAGGCAGGAGCCAGAGCGGGGCGCTCCGCTGGATGTTCGCTGTTCCGGAGCGCCTTATAACCTATTGATCAGTGATCGAGCGAGCGTCAGACTGCCAAAAAGAAGAAAAATGTAAGGCCTTTGCTGCGGCAAACCGCCTTGTCATTGAACCAGTCCCGCGAATAATGTGCGATTTAATTTTACAGATTCATCTGCAAGCCAGCCGCGGGTTTACACCACGCAGCTACGGGAGTTATCCCGTGAATGGCATTCGGGACAGTCGCCTATTAAATATTGGCGTATGACGCTGTCACCGAGTGGTTCATACAATGTGTTTACGACCAGGCCGGTGCAACCGGCACCGCCGGAGAATACCGACGGTACGCCATCCGCCTCTGAGACGAATATTGTTAATGCAAACGATGATGCCCAACAAGAGCGGAAAACCCGGGAGTGTCATTCTGTTCTGGTATTGACGCCATTTCAAAACTACAAGCGGGCGGCCATGCCGCGGCTGCTTACACTGAATCCACATCCGGAGAATGTATTTTTGCGGATCCGGAATGGTCCGCGGACAGACCACCACTGGCAACGCTGATTCCCCAGTTACGACAAACGCTTGGGGAACGGCCTTCAATCAAGCTGGTGGTTATTGACGCGATTACATCGTTATTGGCGGCGTCCATGACGCCAAGGCGATTGTTGCCGGGATTGGTTCAGGAGTTGTCGGACCTGGCGGATGAGAAACAGATTGCCATTCTGGCACTTATGCCACTTATCGGGCGATCCAACCATTCCACTTATTCTGTGGAACAGGCGATTCTGAATATTCATGTGGCGGCAAGCTATCTGTTGTCATTTGATTCGCAAGACCCGAGCCTGCGGACGATGCAGACGATTAAATTTCCAGGGCATAAAGCACCAGCGGCACTGGTTGTTGATATTAAAGAATCCAAAATTGATTACCAACTGGATGAGAATTTGCCGGCACTGGCCAACCGCAAGCGGCTTGCGGAAGGGGAAGATGAAGAGGATTCAGACGAAAGGGAATTGGCCATGGCGGTGGAATTTCTTAAAGAGATTCTGGAGCCTGGGCCGTGCAGTTATGACAAGATCATATCTATGGCGGAGAAAATGGATATTTCCGCAAAGACACTTTATAGGGCGAAGCAGATCATTGGCGCGAAAAGTTACAAAGTTCATGGCTTGGTGGGCTATGTATGGCTATGGTCGATTAACAGCGTGCCGGATCCGAAGCGGGTGTTTTTTGATGAATAAACGAACCGCTTCGCTTAAACGAAACGGCGAGGCTGCGCCCGCCTGAACGAACCGGGCGCCAGCGGCGTTCTTGAACGAACCGCGCGCATTCAGGCGATCCCCAACCTGCCCGGATGGCGCGGAATGATAGCGAAAATTCTCCTGCCGTGTAAAATAGCCGACCATGGCAACACTGACTTACCGTACCGCTGGTGAATCTCATGGTCCCGCCCTTATCAGTATTATTGAAGGGCTGCCTGCCGGCCTGCCTTTGGACGTTGATTTTATTAACCAAGAGCTGCGCCGCCGACAGGGAGGCTATGGCCGTGGCGGACGCCAACGCATTGAAACCGATACCGTCACATTTCTTTCCGGTGTGCGGCGTGGCCGGGCGATAGGCTCGCCGCTGGTGACGCAAATTGCCAATAAAGACAGCCGTCTGGATGACACCCCGATGTTGGTTAAACCGCGTCCCGGTCATGCGGACCTTGCCGGTGCCACCAAGTGGCTTTCCATAGATTGTCGCGAAACCCTCGAACGCGCCAGTGCCCGCGAAACGGCCAACCGGGTTGCGGTAGGGGCCCTCGCCCGCTGTCTGTTGAATCAATTCGGCATAGATGTGGTCGGATTTGTGGTGCAGATCGCCCAGGTCCGCGCCGCCGTGGCGGAAGGTCTTTCCTGCCAAGCCATTCGCAACGCCACGCTGGAAAGTGAAGTTTACTGCCCGGATTCCGCCGCCTCCGCCCGCATGATTGAAGCCATTAAAAAAGCCAAAATAGAAGGTGATACCCTTGGCGGCATCGTGGAAACCCGTGTGTATGGCTGCCCGATTGGCTTGGGCAGTTGTACACACTGGGACTGGAAACTGGATAGCCGCATTGCCGCGGAAGTGATGGGAATTCAAGCCATTAAGGGAGTGGAAATAGGCATGGGCTTTCGCGCCGCCGAGATGCCCGGTTCCCAGGTACACGACCCTATTCTTTATGATCCCGCCTTGCGGTCCACCCCATGCCTCGGTTTTACCCGACCCACCAACAATGCCGGCGGCCTGGAGGGCGGTATGACCAATGGCCAGCCCATTATTGTTCGCGCCGCGATGAAACCGATCAGCACATTGCTGAAAAAAGTGATGCCCAGTGTGGACCTGAACACCAAAGAGGCCGGTAAGGCCGATTACGAACGCTCGGATGTCTGCGCTGTTTCCGCCGCCGGCGTGGTGGTGGAAAATGTGGTCGCTTTTGAAATAGCTCGGGCCATGGTCGAAAAATTCGGCGGCGATTCGCTGACGGAAATGCGCAACAACTACGACAATTTTCTGCGTGCCGCCCGCAATCTCGGCATACCGGAATAAAGCCAGATGTCATCACCGACCATATCAAAATTACCCAATTTTCCGGGCCGGAAACATAACGGCCCGACATCCGGAATATTTCAATAGTCGGCGTGTGCGGCAGGCAATAATTTGCGTATACCGCACTCCGTTACCCGGTTTGCGCCGTGGCAATGTTGGTGCAGGTCGGCGGCCACTGGTGGGATTAAACCAATGCGTCCATAATGTGGGGGATGAATGAATCGATGTTTTATCTCTGGACGTTTGCCGGGTTTGTTTTTCTGTTGGGGTGCTGCGTGGGCAGCTTTTTGAATGTGGTAATCTGGCGACTGCCTTTTCTTGGCCACACCACGGAATTTAAGGGACAGACCGGACCGCTTTCACTGAGTTGGCCGCCATCGCATTGCCCTGAATGCCACAAAGCGGTTCGCTGGCGGGAAAATATTCCGGTTCTTTCCTGGCTGATGCTGCGTGGGCGGTGCAGTGGATGCCAAAAGCCCATTTCACCACGTTATCCGCTGGTGGAATTAGGTGCGGGTGTTGTGTTTCTGGCGCTGTATGTCGCATATTTTCCAGCCGGAGTGTCTGGACCGGGGTTTCATGGACTATGGCATGGCGGCCCCACGCTGGCACTGGACTTTGTCTATGTCGCGGTTCTGCTGGCCGCATCAGGCATTGATGCCGACTGGTTTATAATCCCGCTGCGTTTACCGTGGCTGATTATTATTGCGGCTATTATCAGTTCGCTGGCGGGGGCACAACCGATGTTGCCATCGCTGGCGGGTGACTCGGCATGGGCGCGAATTGCGGTGGGGGGGAGTTTTGGCCTGGTGATTTCCTGGGTGCTTCTTTTCTGGGGAATTTTTCCGCGTAGTTTTTCCGCACAGAATATGCAGGCCGGGACCGATTCGCCACAGAAGGCAATTGACAATTCGTCATCGGAATGCGGGGTGCCGGGTGGTGGTGTTCATCCGCCACCCCAAATCGGATCGGGAAAACTGCAGCCCATTCTGTTGACGGGCCTGGTGATTGTGCTGCTGCAAATTCCGGCG
>JAJYPG010000251.1 GCA_021795535.1 Planctomycetota bacterium | reverse complement strand
TCGGTAATTTCGCTTAGGTCTTTGTAATAATCAAGATGGTCTTCCTCCATATCCACTCCATAGGTTTGCACCTCCGCCGCGGTTTGGCTGGCGGCGGCTTTGCAGGTATCGCTGCTGACATGGGTTATCAGAAGACCATCAACCGGAATTTTATGCACAAATTCACCAAAGGCTTCGGTAATTTCGCTTAGGTCTTTGTAATAATCAAGATGGTCTTCCTCTATATTCAATACCGCGGCAATTCGCGGTGCCAGATTCAGGAAACTCCGGTCATATTCACAGGCCTCCACCACAAAATATTCACCACGCCCACCATGCGATGACCCGCCCAACTGTCGGCTCCGGGCACCAACAACATAAGATGGGTCAACCCCTGCCTGGCTTAGTATCCAGGAAGTCATGGCGGTGGTAGTAGATTTGCCATGCGTACCGGCAATGGCAATGCCATGTTTGAAAGCCATAACCCGGCCCAACAGATGGGCATATTTGTGAATTTCCAGACCACGTCGCCGCGCTTCGAGCAATTCCGGTTGATTTTCCTTAATTGCTGCGGAATAAACCACCAATTCGGCCTGATCCGGAAGACCCTTGTCAGATTGGTCCAGACCAATCACCACACCAATATCCTGAAGTTTTCGTGTGGTATCAGATGGTTCCAGGTCCGTGCCGGTCACATGCGACCCGGCACCATGGAGCATATGGGCCAGGCCACTTATCCCGGTGCCTCCAATACCGATAAAATGAACATGGCGACCGGAAAAGGCCTTTTCCAGACTCTCCGGAAGGGGTTTATCCGCCTGGTCTGGAATCGTGTTCATTGGGCTTGTCTTACAGCGCGTCATGGTTGTCATCATCCGGCTTCCGTGCCTTAGCTCGTTCAACGCAGCCCCATTCAGGAGCCGGGCCGGATGGTACGTTCCGGCATGAGATATTTATCGGTCTTTTCAGACCTTGTTCGATAAGCCAATTCGCAACAACTCCCGCCGCTCCCGGCTTACCCTCTTTTCGGGCATTTACCGCCATGTTATGCAGCCTTTGAGAATCATGAAAAAGAGGGGTCAAAATTCGCTTCAGGGCAACGGCATTTTTCTGCGCATACAGCGTGTCCTCCACCACCACCGCACCACCGCATTCCTGTAATTTCAGGGCATTGGCACGCTGATGCTGATCGCGATGATAGGGGTATGGCATAAGAATGCTCGGAACTCCGCACGCGGTGAGTTCCGCACAGGTACCCGCACCCGCGCGGGCAATGGCCAGATCCGCCACCGCCCATACCGCGGCCATGTCATCGCAATAATCCAGCAGATGCCAGTTTTTCCTTTTTTGACCAAACGGGCCATGGACTGTGGTTTCCATCGCCGCCCGCATCGTCGCGGCCTGATCCATTCCGGTCAAAAGCAATATCTGCCAGCCGAAAAATTCGCCCCTGGAATCGTCCGTTCCGGGCGGTGGAATCTCCAGCGCATTGCAAAAATCCGCATCATTCCATAGTTCCACCATTGTCTCGTTAATGCTCCGCGCCCCCAGAGATGCTCCGGTTACCACCAATGTGCGTTTGCGCGTATCCAGCCCCAGCCGACGGATACCCTCCTCCCGTGGCAACCCGATGAGTTGGGATCGAATGGGACAACCGATCACCTGAACTTTGGATTTTGTTTTGCGGGCGATGGCATCATCCATCGGCCATTGCGCAAAAATACAATCCACTTTTCCCATTAAAAACCGATTGGCCAAACCCGGCAAAACATCCGGATTCAGCAACCCCACCGCAATCCCCATTCGCCACGCCACATACGCCGCCGGGCCGGCCGCATAACCTCCCAATGCCAATACCGCATCCGCCCGGTGGGTTGTGAAATAGTTCCGCCAATACCGACAGGTCTGGCGCCATGCCCGATAGAATTCCAGCCAATGCAATGGATTGCGCTTAAGCGGTTGCACTGGCTGGACAATATAATTATCGCCAAAATGTTTAAGCAAACGTTGATCCACGGCGCGCGGCGTCGCCGCCCAGACCAGTTGCAATCCGCTGGTGACACGCTGCGTAAGGGCCTGTGCCACTGCGAGGCCGGGATACAAATGACCGCCCGTTCCGCCGCCCGCAAGCACAATATGCAGACTATCCGGAAATTTCCCCGTGGGTTGAATAAGTCCAGGAGATTGAATATCTGATGTTTCTGGCACAATCCAGTCCCGTTCATTATTGTCTGGCCGTTAGAATTCCATCTCCGGCCCGTCCCGAAAGCTTGGCCAGACGATGGACAAGACGCTTCACAAAGCCGATAAAAAACAATTTATCCGCAACCCGCAGCGGCTTTCCGGCTCCGGCTTATTCCACGGATGGGGAGCTTTGTTTTTCACCGGGTCCCAAGGTCGCAGCCGCCATCGACATTGGTTCTTTTGCTCCGAGAGCCGCGCGTAAAGACGCAACCGCGTTGGCGGTCTGCATTTTTCCGCCGAAGCCCTGTTCCCGTGTAATTCGGTCAATGCTCATTAACAGGCCAATCGCTCCAGCGGTCATAATCCAACCGGTCCCCCCCGCGGAAATCAGCGGTAGAGCAATGCCTTTGGTGGGAACTGTTACCGTCACCACAGCAATATTCATTGCTGCCTGCATGGCGATGGTTGCCGTGCAGCCGAACGCCGCCATTTTTCCAAACAAGTCACCGGCCCTCTGGCCAATGCGCCAGCCCGCCAGAGTCAGGCTGGTGAATAAAAGCACGATAATCATACAGCCAAAAAAGCCAAGTTCCTCGGCAATAAGGCTAAAAATAAAATCAGTGGAGTCTTCCGGCAGATAACCCATTTTTTGAATACCGTTGCCCAGACCGCGTCCCCAGAAACCTCCGCTGGCAAAAGAAAGCAGCGATTGAATGGGATTATACCCCGCGCCGCGCGGATCCATGTGAGGGTGCATAAATATAAGCAGCCGCTCTACACGGTACGGGCTTTTGAGAATGGCGAAATAGAGAACTACAGCCGCAGGGGGAAGCAGAATTGCCAAGTGCCACCAGCGGCATCCAGCCATAAGCATAAGCACCGCACACACGCCGGCGATTAAAACCGTGGTGCCAAAATCCTCACGCAGAATCAGTACACAGGTCAGACCAATTACCGCAATAAGCGGGACAAACCCGCGGAAAAATTGCCTTATTTTGTCGGCCTGATGCACGGCATAGACACTTACAAAAACCACCAAGGCCCATTTGGCAATTTCCGAAGGTTCAAAACCAAGGGCATGGGAACCCAGATGAATCATAATCCAGCGTTTGGCGCCGTTAATGCTGGCACCAAACCGCGTCAACACCATCGCCAGAAAAACCATGGAGATAACCATGATCCAGGTTGCCGCGGACCGCCAGAGCGTTGTGCCGATCAGCCTTCGGTAATCCAGCCGCCACATGAAAATCATAAAACCGATGGCCAGAACCGCGTGGAGCGTTGGCGTTGAGATAAAAAAGTGCCGGAGCCAGTCTCCCTTTCCGGAAGAAATGCGTGCGTCGGCACTTTGCACCATCAGCATTCCCATTCCCAGAAGCGTCAGGCAGATCAATAGAAGAAGTTCATCCAATGTCAGGGATATGGGGCGCAGCGAAATGGAAAACCCACGTCCGGCCTGCTTAAGACGCGCCGCGGTGGGAGATTGCAAGATCGCACGCGGCGACACCGGCCAACTGATGCGTGAGGGCCAATGAATAGGTTCCGATTTTTTTGCCATGCGAGGGCATCCTGCCAGTTTTCAGCCAAACGCAATGCGGCGGAATCCGTCAAAGGTCCGGCTGATCGCCGCCACCGCGCGGCAAATTCACGGACTAA
>JAJYPG010000250.1 GCA_021795535.1 Planctomycetota bacterium | reverse complement strand
GCAGAATTTCATCGCCTGCGTGCAGGTTGGCCTGCCCCCAGGAACTGGCTATTAAATTGATGCCTTCCGTACAGCCGCGGACAAAAACAATTTCCAATGGCGAAGGCGCATCAATAAACGTGGCGATTTTCGCACGAGTCCCTTCATACGCGGCGGTGGCGTCCGCGGAAAGTCTGTACACGCCCCGGTGAATGTTCGCATTCTGATGGCCGTAATAACGGCTGATGGCCGCGATAACGGCGTTGGGCTTCTGGCTGGTCGCGGCGTTATCCAGGTAGACAAGGGGCTTGCTGTGCATTTGGGTTTGCAGAATGGGGAAATCAGCACGGATTGGTTCGGGATCGAATGGGGGGCACGAAGCAGGCTTGCCTGGCCGCGAGACGGCGGGAGTTTTTTCGGGAAGATGCTGGATGCGTGTATTCATAAGGCGGCTTGATCCAGATGCAGGCGGTGGAGTTCCGTCGCAACCAGTTCCTCCAGATACGTTTTAACCACCGGGTGCCACGTTCTCGCCAGAACGTCGCCTGCGAAAGCATAGGTCAACAGGGCGCGGGAACGGGCGGCATCAATCCCGCGGGAACGCAGGTAGAATAGTTGTTCATCATCCAACGGGCCGGTGGTGGAACCGTGTGTACACTTCACATCGTCCGCATAGATTTCAAGTTGTGGCTGGGAATCCATAACGGCGTCATCGGAAAGCAGAATGGTTTTGCTGTTCTGCTTGGAATCGGTTTTCTGCGCACCGGGACGAACCAGAATTTTTCCGCGGAAGACGGCGCTGGAATGGCCGCCCAGCAGATTTTTATATAGTTCGTGGCTGGGGCAATTTTCAAAGGCGTGGTCCAGCAGTGTGTGGTTATCCACATGCTGTCGTCCAGTGATCATGGTCATGCCATTGAGTGTGGCCTCGGCATAAGGTCCGTCGAGGCGGACCTGCAGGTTGTTTCGAACCAGTGCGCCACCGGTGTTAAGGACAAGTGTCTGGAGTGTGGCATTGGTTGCCAGACGAATCACATCATGGGCGATATGAAAGGCGGATTCCATCTCACGCTGTAATTTAATAACTTCAACTTTTGATTCACTTTCGGCGACAAGCTCCAAAACGGCATTTGTAAAAAGGGGTTGCTTTCCGGTGCTGGCGTAGGTTTGCACCAGCGTTACCTGGGACCGCGCTCCCACATGCACACAGATGCGCGGTTGAACCACTGTGGGCTGCGCCTGGGGGGTATTAAGAAATAGCAGATGAACAGGTGTTTCCGCGATTAAATCTGCGGGTATCTGAAAAAAAGCGCCATCCGTAAAGCCCGCGGTATTCAGGGCGACAAATCCGTTGGACTGCGGCAAGGCCTCATGGGCGAAAACCAAGTCGCGCCAGAGTGGCTCGGTGGCGGCCTGGGCCAAAGTGGTAATGTTCATCGCACCGGGCGCAAAGGAGGACAGCGTGGGCGAGAAAACACCATTGATGAAAACATATTCATCCACCCCAATGTCGCGCAAAGACCATGGTTGAATGGATGGCTCATGCCCATTGCCGACAGGAGATTGTGGCCTTTTGAAGCGAATTTTCGCAATGGGAGCCACATTGGTCAGACGCCAATCCTCATGTCGGGTGGAGGGCAAACCCAGTCGTTGGAAATGCTCTCGGGCGGTACCGCGCAATGTCGCAAGCCATGGAGCCTGATTTTCCAGACTGTCGGAAAGGATGTCGACAAAAGCCTCCAGTCCGCTGGGCAGTGTTTGCTGGGTACCGGGTTGTGTGGTCAATTGAGTCATGGAATTAAAAACTCCGGGGTTTTATTCTGCAATGGGGGCATCACTCTGCGATGCGGGCAACACGAAGCAGGCTATTAAGCGGCGTTATCCAGCCAGCCGTAGCCTTTGGCTTCCAGTTCCAAAGCCAGTTTTTTATCGCCTGACTTGATAATTTTCCCATCGCGTAACACATGGACAAAATCGGGCACAATGTAATCCAGCAGCCGCTGGTAATGCGTCACCACCAGCATGGCGCGGTCCGGACCACGCAGTGAATTAACTCCTTTGGAGACAATTTTCAATGCGTCAATATCCAGGCCGGAATCGGTTTCATCCAGAATGCCAAGTTTGGGATCCAGGACGGCCATCTGGAAAATTTCATTGCGTTTCTTTTCTCCGCCGGAAAAACCTTCGTTGACCGACCGATTCAGAAAGCTCTGATCCATTTCCAGAAGTTTCATTTTCGCCTTGATCATTTTGAGAAAATCCATGGCGTCAAGTTCTTCCTGCCCGCGGTGCTTGCGGATGGCATTTACCGCAGCCTTCAGGAAATAGGCCGTGCTTACGCCCGGAATTTCCACCGGGTATTGGAATGCCATGAAAACACCTTCGCAGGCCCGTTCCTCCGGAGACATTTCTAGGATATCCACGCCGTTAAGCAGTACTTTCCCGCCGGTGACCTGATAGGTTTCACGTCCCGCAAGAACCGAGGCGAGCGTGCTTTTACCGGAACCGTTAGGCCCCATAATGGCATGTACTTCGCCCTGATTGACGGAGAGGTTGATACCCTTAAGAATTTCCTTGCCCCCGACAGATGCGTGCAGGTCTATAATCTCAAGCATGGACATACAAATATTCCTTCTGTAGTAATGGAAAAATATTTCCAGTTGGCAATCAGCCAACGCTTCCTTCCAGACTTACGCCCAGAAGCTTCTGGGCTTCCACGGCGAATTCCATGGGCAGTTCCTTGAACACTTCCTTACAAAAACCATTGATAATCATATTTACCGCGTCTTCCAGGGAAATGCCGCGTTGTTTGCAGTAAAAAAGCTGATCTTCGCCAATTTTGCTGGTGGAGGCCTCATGCTCCGCCTTGGAAGAGGTATTGCGCACCTCTATATAGGGAAAGGTATGGGCACCGCACTTATCACCAAGCAACATGGAATCGCACTGGGTGTAATTGCGTGATCCTGTGGCTGCCTTGAGAATTTTCACCAGTCCGCGATACGTATTCTGCCCATGGCCTGCGGAAATTCCCTTGGAAACAATGGTGCTGCGGGTATTTTTCCCAATGTGAATCATTTTAGTGCCGGTGTCCGCCTGTTGCCGGTGGTTGGTCAGTGCAACGGAATAAAATTCACCCACGCTGTTGTCGCCCTGCAATATGACGCTGGGATATTTCCAGGTAATGGACGATCCGGTCTCCACCTGCGTCCAACTGATGCGCGAGCCATTTCCAAGGCATTTGCCGCGTTTGGTCACAAAGTTGTAGATGCCGCCTTTGCCCTCTTTATCGCCAGGATACCAGTTCTGCACAGTGGAATATTTAATTTGGGCACCCTTCAAGGCGACAAGTTCCACCACGGCGGCATGAAGCTGATTTTCATCGCGCTGCGGGGCTGTGCATCCTTCCAGATAGCTTACATAAGCCCCTTCATCGGCAATGATCAGCGTGCGTTCAAACTGGCCGGTGTTTTTGGCGTTAATGCGGAAATACGTGGAAAGTTCCATCGGGCAGCGAACGCCCTTGGGGACATAGCAGAAAGACCCGTCCGAAAAAACTGCGGAGTTGAGCGTGGCATAAAAATTGTCGGAATAAGGCACGACCGATCCGAGGTATTGTTTAATCAGGTCTGGGTGCTTTTGCACCGCTTCAGAGAAGGAGCAGAAAATGATGCCCACTTCTGCCAGTTTTTCCTTGAACGTGGTGGCCACGGAAACGCTGTCGAACACCGCATCCACCGCGACCCCGGCGAGGATTTTTTGTTCGTGCAGCGGTACGCCCAGTTTGGCGTAGGTTTTAAGCAGTTCTGGATCGACTTCGTCCAGGCTGTTGAGCTTCTTTTTTGGCCGGGGG
>JAJYPG010000249.1 GCA_021795535.1 Planctomycetota bacterium | reverse complement strand
TTTACCAGTTCCCTGCCAGATACCATTCGCGTTCAGCTTGGCAAATAACATCACCCGTCCGTCCTGGGCGTATGCGACGGAAAGACCCAATGAGAGGCCCAACAATCTCCACCGCAGCAGAATTCCGTTGGCGCTTAAACGGGGCAACAACACCACACCCCACGGAATTCCGCGGAAAGACACCGGCGAAAAACAACTGCATCCATTGACCGGCAAAGGCGAACCAGTTCAGACTGTTCCACCTTTATTCGCATCAGTCCGCGGCATTAAGCCGTGGCCAAGTGGAAAGAACGCGTTTGGCTTCAAGCCTTGCCTGCTTGCGATGCAGGAAACTGCTTTTGTTAAAGCCGATTTTGTGTGAGCGAACTTTGGCTCCCGAAGTGCGTCGATGTGCCATGAGAGGTACTCCAATTGCAACAAGGACCAGTGCTTCACCGGATAAAAATACCATCTTTCATCGGACAAAACAATCATGAAACACAAGAAATAATCATGACCATTGCGAATCCGCTTTTCAGGTGCCGCGGCAAAGCATATTCGGCACCCTGTTACTACAGCGAACCAACCGACAATGTTCTTGCTGCAATTTTCATGCCTGCCTGGGGAAAATACCAAATTTATTTTTCCTACACAGTTTGTTCCTCTTGCCATTCCAGCGGCAACAGGCAACGGTGTGTAAAGTTCCTGCATGGCACGGCCCCGATTTTTGCCTTTCCGTTTACATTGTGTCATATACATATTTTTATTTAATACTTTTATTCTGTAAGTACCGGACGGGAGGCGCCGGACAATCCACCGCATTTCCACGTTTAACTCCACAAAGCCATTATGATGATAAAACCATTGATTTTATTGACTTTTTTGTAAATTTTTTCAACTCAATTGACACAGCCCGCGGCGCGGCTTATCTTGGTCTTCTGTGATTGGGAGGCCAGATGCCGGCGGGCATCAGAGCAAGACATGAGAGCCAACCGGCTGATAAACCGGAAGGCGATTGGAAGAACAAGCCGATGATAAGTCGGCAACGGGTCGGATGCGGTGAGTTTTAAGGAAGGTCTGGCGTTGCGGTTGTGCGGGTTTGCATCCCGGCGTAAAAAACAACTGCCATTGCTCTGCCATCCACTCTTGCCCATTGAAAACCCGACATCAGTTTTTTGTGTTTTTGAATCTGTTCTTCTGTTCGTCGAAATGATTTTGGTATTTCGGCGACAGATTGAAAAAGATTGCGGTAACCTGTGGTATTGTTGTCATACGGGCCTAATTGGTGATAAACCAATACCGGACGGATGCGACACTACCTGATGACTTGGGAGCATTTCATCATGGTTGCTTACGCAGGATGCACCCCGAATTGTTGTAATTGAAGTTTTTGCATAGGCGGTACGGATTATCCGGGCACAAAAAGCCGGTGTATATCCCAAGGGCTTCTTTGCGCCCTATATCGCTTAACTGACTGAAGGACAAACACTTATGGTGCCGCTTGATGCCGCCAGTCAGGCCCGCAACACCTGGAATGAAATGCTGGTTTTTCTACGCCAGTTCCATTCCCCGGTTGTGCGCCAATGGTTTTCCGACTTGGAACCGATGGAAATTTCCGGCGGTACGCTTACCGTACGCTGCCAGACCATGGTGCAGCAGCAGCACCTTTCCATGAAGTGCCGACCGGTATTTGTGGAGGCTCTGCAATCTGTTACCGGGCGGCTTCTGGGTGTGAACTTCATCTGTCCGGGAAACGCGGGCCTCAATCCGGTCATGAACCTGTACAACGAAGTTCCCCTTTCCCCCGATTATATCTTTGAGAATTTTGTGGTCGGACCCGCCAATGACCTCGCCCACCGCGCCTGCCAGGCCGTAGCCATGCAGCCGGGCCGCGTGTACAACCCGCTGTTTATTCATGGTGCTCCGGGGCTGGGTAAAACGCATCTCCTTCAGGCAACCTGCCAGGACCTGCTGAACCGCCAGCCGGACATTCGCATTCTTTACATTACCTGCGAACAATTTGTGAACCACTTCATGGAATCGATCTCCAGTGGGAATCAGGGGCAATTTCGCGCCCTGTTCCGCAACAACTGCGATGCGCTGGTCGTGGATGACATTCACTTTCTGGCGGGCCGCGACCGGTCGCAGGAAGAATTTTTCCACACCTTCAATGCCCTGCTGCCGCAAGGCAAACAGATTATCCTTTCCTCCGACAGCCCGCCACGCGATATTCCATCCATGGAAGAGCGTCTGGTTTCGCGCTTTGCCAACGGTCTTCTGGTGGAAGTGGAACCACCCTGCTTTGAAACGCGACTGGTTATTGTCAAACGCAAGGCACACCTCCGCGGCATCACACTGCCGGAGGATGTGGCGGAATTTGTCGCCAAGCGCTGCGAAAGCAATGTTCGGGAAATTGAGGGAGCCATCACTAAATTGATGGGACAGGCCATGCTCAATGGCGGAGTTTATAACCTGGTTCTGGCCCAGACCGCACTGGGCGACCTGCTCCCGCAGGCCCATCGTATGGTCTCCATTTTGCAGGTGGTGGGGCACGTAACCCGGTTTTTCAATGTGCGGGTGCCGGACCTGCAAGGCAAGAAGCGGCATAAATCCATTACGCTTCCTCGTCAGGTCTGCATGTATCTGGTACGCAAGTACACGCAGTATTCGCTGGAGGAAACCGGCGGATTTTTTGGCGGACGCGACCATACAACCGTCATGCACTCAGTGAAAACCATTGAACAACTGCGGCAGTCTGATGCAGCCTTCGCCCGCCAGATGGAACAGATTGAAGCCGGGCTGGAACGCGAAATAAATCGCCCGACGGTCACGGGGGCCAATCTGGCGGCTTCTTAACGACGCATTGGCCGTACTTTGCCGATTTATCGGGTGTGAGCTGCTTTCCGGCGGGCCGGATGAGGGCTTGCCTGAATGACAGGCCATTTGAATCTCCTTGTTGTTTAACCGCGTTGCCATTGGTATTATCTGCCAAGCGCAATGGCGATTATGAGTTGTTCGTACACCTTGCCCGGCGTTTGGAAAACAGTTATTCGTACAACAGGATGCGCATTCCATGAAAGCAATTGTTCATCGTCAGGCTTTAGTTGAAGTCCTTGGTCTTGCTTGCAGCGTGGTTCCCACGCGTTCACCCAAACCGGTTCTTGCGTGCGTAAGGTTAAGCACCGCCACCACAGGCTCCACGCGAGTGTTACGAATTGTCGCCACTGATCTGGAAATGACCATAGAAACATCGCTTACGCAGGTGGATATTAAACAGGATGGGGTGGCACTTCTTCCCGCGCAGAAACTGATGGAAATTGTGAACAATTCGCCGGATGAAACCCTGGCTATTGAAGTCAATGGCGAAAAAGCGACCATAATAGGCGAAGACAGCACCTTCACACTCCTGGGCTATAACACCGAGGATTTCCCGCCGGTAAGCGGGTTTGAGGGGGAACCGGATTGTTCGCTCTCCGCTGGTTTGCTTAAAACCATGCTGGATCGAACACGTTTCGCCGCGGCGAAGGAAATGACGCGCTATGCCATGAACGGGGTATTGTTTGAACGCAAAGGCAAAAAAGTAAGCATGGTGGCGACCGATGGCCACCGCCTGGCACAAACACGCGATGAATTAGAAACCGCCGACGTCAAGGAAAATGATAACATTATCCCGATCAAGGCCATCAACATGCTTGAACGCCTTTTAACTGATGGCCAGCAAACCGTGCAACTTCAATTCCGCGAAGGAAAACTTTTTGCCCAGATTGTTTCCAAAGCAGCCGGGGAAAAAGGTGATGGTCTGGTAACCGCATCCATGTCCGCATCGTTGGTGGAAGGCAATTTCCCGCCAAGATCGG
>JAJYPG010000248.1 GCA_021795535.1 Planctomycetota bacterium | reverse complement strand
ATCCCGGCGATACACCGCATGAAAACGCCCAGTTCCTGGTCTTCTGCGCCGCAACCATTCGCGCGGTCAACAAATATGCCACGCTGTTGCGTGTCGCCATTTCGTCCGCCGGTAACGATCACCGTTTGGGTGCCAATGAAGCTCCCCCGGCCATTATTTCCATTTATCTGGGCGAACAGCTTCAGGACATTATGGATCAGATTGAAGCCGGCGGTCCCAAGAGCACCAAAACCGGCGGTCACATGGAAATTGGCGTTACTGTTCTGCCCAAGCTGCCACGCGATGCCGGCGACCGTAATCGTACCTCGCCTTTCGCCTTCACAGGAAATAAGTTTGAGTTCCGGGCTGTTTCGTCTGGTCAGTCCATTGCCGGCCCCAACACCGTGCTTAACACCATTGTGGCTGAATCACTGGATTATGTCGCCACAAGGCTTGAAGCCGATATAAAGGGCGGCAAGGATTTCAATAAAGCTGTCCAGAGCCTGCTCGCTTCCATCATCAAGGAAAACAAACGCGTGATTTTCAATGGTGATGGCTACACCGAAGAATGGCATAAGGAAGCTGCGAAGCGCGGTCTGCCGAACCTGAAGACATCGGTGGACGCAATCCCCCGCCTTATCAGCAGGGAATCGGTTGAACTTTTCGGCAAGTACAAGGTGCTTAGTGAAAAGGAAGTCCACAGCCGCTATGAAATATATCTTGAAAATTACAAGAAGACCATCACCATTGAAGCTCTCATGACCGCCTCCATGGCGCGAACCATGCTTCTTCCCGCCGCTATTTCCTACCAGAGTGAAGTGGCCCAGTCCATTTCCGCCGCCAAGGCCGCTGGTCTTAAAGGCAAACCGCTGGCCCAACAGCAGAAACTTCTTGTGGAAATTGGCGGCACGATTGCGGGTTTCCATCAGGCCATTGATAAGCTTGATGCGGTCAACGAGCATCATGCCAAAGGCGATTCTCTCGCTCATGCCAAATATTCCCGCGATGTGGTCATCCCCGCCATGAACGCCGTTCGCGAATTTGGCGACAAGCTTGAGACCATGGTCTCTGATAATGCCTGGCCGCTGCCGACCTATCGCGAAATGCTGTTCATCAAGTAAGTTGATCTATCAGTCAGGCGGAATTTTTCCCGCTGTTTGAAAGTGTTGACTCTCCCTGGGCCGATCCGGAACTTGCCGGATCGGCCTTTTTTATCTTTGCCGCCGCACTTTCACCTGATTGCCTGTTACTGACGCGGCAGTCTCAGCCTCCTTCTGCTATTCTTACATCCATGAAACGCACGTTGCTTTTTCCATCCATCATGCTGTTGGTCGCAGGACTGGTCTGCTTCCTGCTTTCCGCATCCGCGGTGGGCAAAAGGGGGGCAATTGTGTTCTGCGAAGCGGGGCAAATTCACACCCTCGACCCGCAAAAAATGACCTGGATGCAGGACATTCGCGTCGCACTGGGTTTGTGGGAGGGGCTTGCCCAATACAATCCCAAAACGCTGGTACCTATGCCCGGAATCGCAAAAAAGTGGACCATTTCACCCGATGGTCGAACCTATCACTTTTACCTTCGCAAAAACGCCCGCTGGTCCAATGGCGATCCGGTCACCGCACAAAATTTTATCTTCTCATGGAAACGCATGTTGCATCCCTCCACCGCGGGCGGATATGTGGCTCTGTATTTTCACATAGCCGGAGCGCGCAACTATTTTTATTCGCTGGTCCACCATCCCCGCCATCATCTCCCATTTTCCACCGTCGGCGTGCTGGCCCGTGGCGAACACGAACTGATCGTTCACCTCACCAGGCCTTGCGGCTACTTCCTCTCGCTCATGGCCTTTCCGCCCTTTTTCCCCCTCAACCAGCAATCCATGAAACGTTTTCTAAGTCACACCGGTGGCTTTGTTCATTACAATCCCCGCTGGACACGCCCCCCTTATCTGGTAACCGACGGCCCCTTTCGCCTTGCGGGCTGGCGTTTTCATCAATATCTTCTGCTTAAACCCAATCCCTTTTATTATGATCGCCACGCCGTTAAATGCCGACGTTTACTGGTGGAAAACTATCCGGACGCTCAGTCCGCCTTTTTAGCTTATCAGAGCGGCACCGTGAATATTCTTTCCTTTATTCCCGGAAATTTCGCTCCCACGCTGCTGAAGCTTCAGCGCCAAGGCCGTCGGCATGATGTGCATTATCGCCCGGTTTTTGGCACTTGGTTCATGGATATTAACTGTCTCCACTCGCCGTTGAATGACCCTCGCGTGCGTATTGCGCTGGATTTAGCCATCAACAAACAGGCCATCGTGAAACATGTTCTGCGTCTGCCGGAACGCCCGGTGAACGTGCTGGTTCCGCCCGATACCATTATCGGCTACCACAGCCCGACGGGTCTGGCCTATAATCCAGCCCTGGCCCGAAAACTTCTGGCGCAGGCCGGCTATCCCGCCGGTCACGGCTTGCGGCGGTTGAAATATCTCGTTACTGGCGGATCGCAAAATACCGAATCACGCATCGCCCAGGCCATCGCCCGTATGTGGAAAAAGCAGCTTGGCGTGCGGACCCGCCTTGTGCAGGAGGAAAGCAAAATGTTTCACGAGGATACCGTGAACCATAATTTTGATGTGGATCTTAGCGGCTGGTACGGCGATTACCGCGATCCAACAACCTGGCTCAACCTCTTCCGCGCATCAAACCCCAACAACCATACGGGCCTTAAATCGCGACGCTACGAGGCCCTTATGCGTACCGCCTCACGGACGGTCAATTCCAGGCAGCGCTTGGCCATTCTTTCCCGTGCGGAAAAATTGCTGGTCTGCCAGCTTATGCCGGCCATTCCCCTTTATCAGGCCAGTGATGGATACATGTACAATAGAAATAAAATTGCGGGTATCCGCCCCAACGTCCAATTAATTACACTCTTTAAGTACCTCCATTGGCGAAAGCCCGCATTCGCGCCAGGGAGTCCGCCATGAAAATATTTATTCTGCGGCGTCTGCTGCAATCCGTGCTGGTCATTTTTGTGGTGTACAGTGCCACTTTCTGGCTCCTGATGGCCACACCCGGCGATCCATTTCTCGGCCACAAAATGCCGCCCGCCGCCATTTTGGCCGCACTTAAGGCCCGCTACGGTCTAAATGATCCGTTTCATGCCTGGCTGGCCTACGCGTGGCGCATCGTGGCCCATGGCGACCTGGGGCCTACCATCAGCTATGAAAACTGGACCGTGCTGGATGTCATTCGTTCCACTCTGCCCGTTTCCATGGCACTGGGTTCACTGGCACTTTTAATCGGCTTGTGGCTGGGGGTGGCCGCTGGTCTGGCCGGGGCCTTGTTTCGTGGTCGCTGGCCGGACCTCGCCATGACCATTTTTGCTCTGCTGGGAATTTCCCTGCCCACCTTCGTTGTTGGTTCCGGACTGCTTATGCTCTTGAGTGTTGATTTCGCATTGCTTCCCTCCGGCGGATGGGGAACCTTTCGCCAGTTAATTCTCCCCGCCTTCACTCTTTCCATTCCCTACATGGCCTATATTGCACGCCTTACGCGCGGCAGCGTGCTGGATATTGTCGCAGCTGATTTTATCCGTACAGCCCGCGCCAAAGGCGTCGGTGAAATGCAAGTGCTGACCCATCATCTGCTGCCCAACGCCTCCATTCCCGTTCTTACATTCCTTGGTCCGGCGACGGCGGGTATTCTTACCGGTTCTTTTGTGGTGGAAAAACTTTTTGCCATTCCCGGCCTCGGACAGGTTTTCGTCAATGCCTGTCTGGACAAGGATATTCCCCTGGTGCTCGGCACCGTGCTGGTTTATACCGTTTTACTGGTTCTGCTGAATCTGATGGTGGATATTCTCTGCGCCATGGCC
>JAJYPG010000001.1 GCA_021795535.1 Planctomycetota bacterium | reverse complement strand
CCAGTTTGGCACGGCGCGCGTGGAGGGATGGTTGAAGCGCAAAAACACCGATGAGCAAAATAACGCCGATAATAAGGCAGATAAGCTGATCGCGGCGTGCCCGGCTGCGCATGGATGCGACAAGGTTAAGCTGCCGCCTGGGAGTCGGGGCGGGCGCGGTATTCAGCGGTGTGGGTGTAGCCATATTATGCCAACTCCTGTTTGCGAAGGAGAAGATAGCCCAAAGCCAGTGTGGGCAGCACACAGACCAGGGTCCAGAAAACATTGGCGGCCAGAATCGTCCAGGGCATATTGAGCGAACGGACAATAAAGTGCAGAGGATTAAAACGGGTAAAGTCGGGCAACAGATGTACGAGAATATAAAGCACTTTGGTCATGGTTGCGGTAATCATGGAGCCAATCTGATAATACCAGACACCCTGAAGGTGCTGGTTTTCCACATAGTTAAGCAGTCCAAAACTGCTGGCGGCATGAAGTCTGGCGATGAATTCAAACAAATTCCCCAACAGGTAGCAGACCATGGTGGTAAGGAGCGCCACCGGCCAGCCGAGTCGCGTGCCCGCCACCACTCCGATGACGATCAGCAGGGCAACTTCGCAAAAAATAACAAGCTCGCTTTTAAGCAGGTTTAAGATAAACGGCGATGAGGGCCGCACAATGGCCACGGAACCAGGTGTGAGTTTAAGCCAGTGGCCGGGAACTTCGCTGACAATGGTCACCACAAGGTTGCCGCCTTGAAGCAGAAGTTTTCGCGGCAGCGTGATGGGAGTGACATGCTTTTCATCAATGCGGACGTTTTGCAGAATAATGGGATGTTGCGGGCTTGCGGTGCTGTACGCTTCAATGGCGGCCAGAGCGGGAAGCTGCTCATTTTCCTGTTTGTCAACGCCAATCATAAGATTCACGTAGAATCTGTCTTTTTTATCCATGGGAATGGTGAGCGGATTGAGATTCTTGAATTCAAACGAGGCTATTTCCGGCGGAATGCCGGGATGGCGATAACTTGGACCGACAATTTCCTGCTTTCCATTGCTTTTGAAGCCGGTGATGATCGGATTGGGTTTGGGAAACATATAACCGGAATGTCCGGGAGTGCGCTGCGCATCAAGACCGGCGACAAAACAACTTGAATGAGGAATTCCACCGGTTTTGTGTACGCCATTGAAGAAGCGGAGATAAACAAAAGGATTGGTGCAGGTGACTTTAACGACCACGGGTCCGGGATTATAGGTTTGGCCGGTGATGGGGTTATAAAAGCTGAAGAATTCCGAAGTGTGTTTGACGAACCATTGCGTGCGGCCATTTTGATCCAGAGTGAGGGATTGTTCCTCGGTATTCATCGGGTTGGCGCGGGAAACCAGCGTGCAGTGAATTTTGATCGGTCCGGGATTGGCGGAGTAGGGCACAATGCCGAAATTAAATAAAATAACCGGTAAAGATTCGGGCGATGCCGGCAGGGATGAAAATTCAAAATAGAGGGTTTCATCACTTCCGCCCTTCAGTTCGCGTCGTGGCGGATGGGAAGCATAATCAATCTGTCCGGCGATGCGCATGGTGCCGGTGAGATTGTTTTGGGCCTGAAGCACGCCATGCTCGGCCAGAAGCCGCAGTCCGGGCTGGGGCGGTACGCGACGGATCAGTTTTTCATATCCATTCTTTTCATGGTTGAAAAGGATTCGCGCATCGGAGCGAATTTTGCCATCAACGATTTTCATGTAGCCCCAGGTCAGCAGCATCATGACCGCGATCATGGCCAGGCTTGCCGCCCATAGCCCAAAAACTTTCCCCAGCAGTAATTCCAGCCGCGAGATGGGTTTGGATCCGGTGGTGACCAGCGTGCGGCGTTCGCGTTCGCGTGGCAGCGCCAGGCAGGCAAGGATGCCCAGATAAACCAACAGTAAAACCACCTGAGCGCGAAGAAAAATAGTAAGGTCAACGCGCACTTTGCTGCCCGGGGTGTAACCGCGAACAATGGCGAAGCAGAGAATAACCGAGACGCAGAACCAGATGAGGGGAAGCGCCCATATCCGAGCGCTCCATGCGTCGAGCAGTGAAACACGCCCAATGGCCCAGGCTCGTGACAGGCCGGTGCGCAGACGCATCACATCGCGGAAAGCCAGCAGGATAAAGGCGACAATCAGCAGGCCAATGACCAGATCAGCGAAAAACGCCACATAATGAAAACCTGATGCATGAGGCATCGCGTACTCCATGGATTGTCATGCCACTGTCGGTTTTTTCAGTGACGCGGTAAATTCATCGGCCAGAGACCGCATTGGCTCTTTCAACCTGCCGCTTGGAATCAACCAGTTTTTTGAAAAGGTCCTCCAGGCGTACCCTTGGGCGGCGCGTTTGCACATCCAGTGCGCCACCCTGCTGTGCCAGGGCAATCAATTCCTGGCGAAGGGAATCAGACACTTGTCTGGCATCAAGCTGGAAAACATCCTTCATTTCCAGTAAATCGGTTAAGGTTCCGGCGATTTCCACCCGTCCGCGGTAAAGAATCACCAGACGGTCGCAAACGTCCTCCACATCGGCTAACTGGTGGCTGGAAAGCAGCACCGTTTTGCCCGCCTCTTTCAGACGGACGATCATATTCTTGATTTCCAGCATGCCCACCGGGTCCAAGCCGCTGGTCGGTTCGTCCATAATAACCAGGTCCGGATTGTTCAGCAGAGCCTGGGCCAAAGCCACACGCCGTGTTTGTCCTTTGGAATATGTCCCGATGCGTCGTCCGCGAACCGCCGGGTCCAGACCGACAAAATCCAGGTAATAATCGACGGCGCGTTTGCGTTGCGCGCGGTTCATGTTGAAAGGCCGGGCATAAAAATCGAGGGTCTGGCGGGCATTAAGAAAGCGGTAGAGATAGCTTTCTTCGGGCAGGTAGCCCAGGCGACGGCGCGTTTCCTGATCGCCGGCGGGTTGCCCCATGACCAGGGCATCACCGGCGGTGGGGTTAATAAGGCCAAGCAGAAGTTTAATGGTGGTGGTTTTGCCACTGCCATTAGGCCCAAGCAGGCCGAAAATCTGTCCCTGTTCAACCTGCAGGTTCAGTTCGCTAAGCGCGGTAACATTCTGGCTTTTCCAGAATCCGGGATAGACTTTGGTGAGTTGCCGTGTCTGAATGGCAAAACTTTGCGCAACCATGAAACACTCCAGAAAGCCAGTTGAGGAACAACCGATGCCACTTGCGGGCCTGCCGGTGCCTGATGCGGTTTCCTTATGATGCCCGGTATCCGCGGATGTTCCAATGTGCGGGCGACACTTGGCCCGCGATCCTGTTTTGCAGGGCATGATACCCGAAGGACGGATGGATTGCAGCGCGCGGCCCGCATTTTTGATTTCCCGTCGCCACCAGTTTTGGCATTCTATCCCGCTACGGACAATTCCTCATGCCGGTTCTGATAGGCCTGACGACGAACTCTTGTTGCCGGCACGCGAAGCTTCAAACTAACGCGACGTATTGACGATAATTTTTCGAGGCGGTGGAGGCAGAGAGATAATAATCTGCTGACCCTTCTGGACGAAAAATACTCGGGCGGCATTTTGCATCACGCGGCCAAGGGTGTCGCTGAGAAGTTTGTAGGTGATAACACGCGGATTTTTTTTGTATTGGGCATAAACCAGGGAAAACGCCTGGGCTTCACCTTGTGCCTGATTGTACACCTGATTGGCCTGCGCGGTGGCCTGATGGACGGTGGCCTGGGCATTTCCCTGGGCCAGCGTTATCAACTGAAATTGCTTGCTCTTGGCTTTCTGAACCAGGGAGGCCTCTTTTTGCCGGGCGTTAAGCACGGCGGTAAAAGGGCCATCGACCGCACGCGGCCAGTGGACATAGTTGATCTGAACTTTTTCAATCTGAACCCCCAGATGCAGCCTGTTGATCTGCCCCTGCAGGCCTGAATCGGGATTCGCCAGGTTGAAAAGTTCATTATTCAAAGCCGCCTTTCCGGAATACAGCACCTGATCGACCGAACTCTGGGCAATCTTCAAAATCAGTTGGTGCGCGGCGATCATACGGAGCATATTTATGCGGCCCTGACCCGGCGGCAAATTCGGTGGTTGATAAACGGATGTCAGATATTCCAACGGATTGGAAATGCGGTATTGGACGACCACGGAGGCATGAATAACATTTTCATCGCCGGTGATCAGATAGGGATCGTAAACGGCATCAAAAGCGCGGCGTGTCCAACCCTGCTGGAGGAATTTGTGTTCCAGAGCGGCGTTGGCCAGCGGGGAGACGTGAAAATCGTCCACTTCCAGAATTTGTTCGCGCCGGAGGGGAACGATATAGACCTTATCAATGGGCCAAGGCAGATGATAGCGCAAGCCCGCGGAAATAATAAGGGGTTTGCCATTGGGCAGCGTCAGGAACTTGCCGAGCCGCTGTACGATGGCAACATCCCCCGCACCGACGCGATACGCTCCGCTGGCAATCCAGACCAGCAGAACACCGATGACGAAGTACAGCAGAACCCTCTGGGCACTGAACCATTTACCCACGGGCGTGGGAGATTCATCGAGAATGGGCAATTCATGGATGTGAACTCCATGATTGATGATGCGAGTTTGAGTTTGAGTCATAAATTCGACTTCCTTGGTGTAATTTTCGCAACCTGCATTATTGTGCCCCAGCCAACTGCGGCCGGGCCATCACTTTTTTTCCGGCGCGGCACTGGCCGGCTTCCGCGTGGTGTCGGCGGTGCCCGCTTCCTGCATCTGGTGGAAAAGCGGAGCGGTAATGGGGTTGTTGGGGGTCAGTACCCAATAGGTACTGGAACCCATGGAATTTTTGAACAACTGAAGCGACTTCCAGAAACGATAGAAGCGGCGGGCGGCGGGAGTCCGCTGGGCGCGATTCAAAACCGCGTATGCTTTGGCATCGCCATCGCCGCGCAGTTCCTCGGCCGTCTTTTCCGCCTCAGAACGAATTTCCGTGGCCTGTTCCTGGCCTTGAGCGACAATGGCTGTGGCCTCGCTCATACCTTCGTTGCGGTATCTGCTGGCAATCTTTTCGCGCTCCCGTGACATGCGGTTATAGACGGCTTCAGCCACGCGCGGCGGGAAGGTCATGCGGGAAATGCCTATGGCGACAAGTTTAATTCCCCAGCGATGGGCAATCATGGCATTTACCTGGGTAAGCATCTGGTGTTCTATTTCCGGTGTTTCGATTTGTTTCGGGTCGGTGTTAAAAATCTGGTGGAGGCGATAATTGCCCATGACGCTAAGGACGACACCCTGAATTTTGTTGTCCAAAAAGTTTTTCATGACGGTGGAACCGCCGGGAAAGTGGATGTAATACTGCTTGGGGTTGGTGATACGCCACGCGGCCCAGGTGCGAATGGTAATCGGTTCGCCGGCCCCGGAAGCGGTGCTGACTTCGCTGTTGTTGCTTTGATACAGATGCAGGCGGTTATCCATGCGAATAACGTCATCCGTCGGCCAGCGCAGATACCAGTGGTAGCAGATTTTTGTGGGGTTGGTGATAATTTTGCCAAAGCGGTTGAGCAGCACCGTCTGGTAGGGTTTGGCGACAAAGGTGCACAGGTCCAAAAAGAGTACCGCAAGCACCGCGACGAGAATAATTCCAATGGTCATTTTTCGCATATTTGTGTTTCCTGACGTTTCTGTCCGATTCTGTTTTTCTGTTTCCACAACATTCAAACGTTTATGTTTTCGCCTGTGCTTCCCGAAAAGCTCCCGGCGCTGTCACGATTTTATCCGCCTCCCGGGCTCTGCGCTGGCGGCATTCCGGTTGGACTGCCCAGTCCACCCGGCGGACCTGACGGTGGTGGTATGTTGTTCATATCCGCAGCGTGATGGCCAAGCTGCCAGATTTCCGGCGGCGTGACATTTGGACCGAGTACCACTTTGTTGATGGCATCAAAAAACTTGCCGACCACCCGATAAAATTCCCAGTTGGATGCGGCACCACGAGCGCCGGTGAAGGCATTGGACCGCGCGAGTATGGCCGTGGCGCGTCCCTCTTCAGTGTTTATCAGACTGGTTTTATAGGCTTGCGCGGCATCAACGGCGGCAGAGGCGAAGCCATTGGCCAGATGCACATCCTTGAACTGCTGTTGTTTGGCATGTGCAATAACGGTCTGCTTGAATTCCCGCATGCTCACGACATTTTCAAATGCCGCCGCTGGTCCCAGCACAATACCCTTGGCGGTCATGTGTGAATATCCCTTGGGTGGATGAATATCCTTGATGACAACATCCTCAACCTTAATGCCGGATCCGAGTGCGTCAAGCTGTTTCTGCATCATGGAGCGAATCTGTCGGGCGACTGTCTGGATGTCGGATTGCATGATCTGCTGGAGCGTATGAACCGCAAAAACCTGCGATATGCTCGCCAGGGCTATCTGATGAACCAGGGCCTGATCCATCGGCTTGATGTGCGGTGTGGCGCCGGTGCCGGCGCTGCCTCCGTATTCAAGAATATTTCTGTCGGAAATATTGTGAAAGAACAGGCCGGGGTGTTTAACCCGCCACCACATGGACACAAAACCATCCAGAAGCTGCGACGAATTCGCGCCCGATGAAGTCACATCGCCGGTCATGAATTCCTTGCCTGGGATGGATTCGTGGGAACTCCAGAAGGAAAATACCGCTTCGCCCAATTTGGATTTATGGGCTTCTTCAGTCCCCACCACTACCATGTTCAATTTGGAAGTGGGTATGAATTGGAGTCGATCTATCGGCCATGGCCATAGAATGTGCAGGCCCGGTTTAAGTGGGTGTTTCAGGTCGTAGGCCGTGGTTTGGCCAAGGTGTTCACGAATGGCAACATCGCCGGTGGGCACAATATGCATCGTGCTTAATATGATCAGAACCCCAATGCCCGACACGACAATGCGCGGTAAAAGGCGGGCGAATACGCCGGGGGCCGTTGTGGAACTGCGGCTCATGCCGATGCTTTCCCCCAGCAGCACGCGCAGGCCGACAATCCATCCGCTGGTCAGCAGGGGAACCAGCGGCAACTGTTGAAGATCAAGTCCGGCTTGTTCAATTTCCTCAATGGCACCGTAATTGCGAACGGCATTGATGCCCAGTTCGACAGCCTGAAAGAACATTACGGCGGCGATAAAAATTGCCGCCGACTGACTGGCGTAGGAAATGCCGGCCCAGGCCGCAATAACCGCTGTCAGCAAGGCAATGGCTCCGGGAAGTCCAAGAAGTGCAATGCCGTTGGCGGCCTCGCCGTACCCTTCGGTATCAGGCGTGACGCGGGAAAAAGACATCATGATGAAGTAAATCAGCAAGGCCCCGCCCGCCGCCACTACAGCCCCGGGATCAATGGCGTTGGGTGAAATAACAATGGGTTTGCCCGGTGCAATGGCCGCGAAATCGCGGTAGACCATCCATGAAATAATGGCGGCGAATCCCACCAGCAGCAAAGCCGCCAGCGCGATAAGCACGCGTTGAAAGCCGGTATCCAATGATGTGATATCTTCCGGTTCAACCGGTTGTACCGGAGCGATGGTTTGCACGGCATCGTCCGAGTAGCTCATGTGGAAGCTGCCCAGAGGCGCTATGGGCGTAAAGCGATTGGTCGCGGTGGCCTCTTCCACCAGAGAGGCCTGCTGGCGGGCCAGACGCAAACCCCACCAGGCCAGTGCGGCCAGCAGGGTTTGCCCGCCGGCGCCAAACATTCCAGCCCAGAAGCAGACCGCGCCATACTTGACCACGGCCAAACCCAGCACCACCGTGATGATCGCCAGACAAACCGCCACCCATAAAGCAATGATTTCAGATTTTTTCAAGCGGATTCCTCTTTACCAAGGCTCAAGAGCTTTTATTGTATACATTCCTGTTGCATTTCCCTGTCCGTCAGTCTCGCCAAACGGGGTCATACGGTTTCGGTTGGCACTTTAGGCTGGCTGGAGGACTGCCATGGCGGGTTCCTTTACATCGCCGCCATGGTCTTCCGGGTCCGCATTTTTTCGCGGCATAGGACGGTTGTTGACACCAACATTACCGGCAAGACGCACCGAGTTTACGGCAATAATGACCACCGCCAGCATGTGTACCAGGGCGGCGACCACCGGATCAAAAAGCCCAAACGCCGCCGCCACTTCCGCCGCGCCGGCAAAAATAAGGGCGAAGAACAGATTCTGGAAAATGGCCACACGCGTCTGGCGGGCCAGATAAATAAGCAGTGGAATTTTAGTTAAATCGTCTTTCAATAACACCGCATCGGCGGCATCAATGGCCGCACCCGTTCCGTGAATACCCATTGCAATGCCTACGGTAGCCGCGGCAAGCGAAGGGGCATCGTTAATGCCATCCCCGACCATGGCCACGCCATGCCCACCGCGCTGCAACTGACGGACAAGTTCCTCTTTGTGACTGGGAAGCAATTCGGCGTAAACATCGTCACATCCAACCGCTCGACCAACCATTTGCGCGGTTTTGCGGCGGTCGCCGGTCATCATGACTATCTTTTTCACACCCAGGCCACGCAAACGTTTGATGGTGCGGCGGGCTTCGGGGCGAATTTCGTCGGTCATGCAGATGGCCCCCATCAATTGGTCGCCATGGGTCAGGTAAACGGGTACCAGCGGTACTTCAGAATTCATATCCTCCAGAGTGGCGGCCTGCGCGACCATATCGGCGGATAGAATTTTCACAGAACCGGCACGGGTGGCTTTGCCGTTCAACTCGGCTTCAACGCCCAGACCCTCAAGAACGGTTACATCGGCGGCTTCATGGAAGTTAATGTTCCGGCCGCGGACATGGCGGACAATGGCGCTGGCCAGTGGATGTGTGCTGCGGTTTTCCACCGCCGCCAAAAGGCTTAAGAGTTCTTCCTCGGACACACCGGGCGCGGGGCGGACGCTTTGCACAATGAAACGGCCCGTGGTGATGGTGCCGGTTTTATCAAACACAATGGTATCCAGATTGACAGAGGCTTCAACAAATGGACCGGCCTTGATTTGTATGCCGCTGCGGCTGGCGCGGGCCAGGGCCACCACAATGGCCAGTGGAGAAGCCAGAAGCATGGCGCACGGACAGCCGACCACCCACATGGTGATCATGCGTTCTGGCGAGCCGCTGACCCACCAGGCCACCACGGAAACAACCAGAATAATTGGTGTATAAAAGGCAAAAAAACGGTCGGCGGCACGCACAATTTTCGGTTGGAACTGCTGTGCCCTTGCCACCAGGGCAATCGTCTGGCCCAACGCGGAATTTTCGCCCACTCGCGTTACCTGCACTTCGGCTGAACCCGTCAGATTGATGGTGCCGGCCAGCATGATTGTCCCGGCGATTTTATCCACCGGAATGGATTCGCCTGTGACCATGGATTCATCCACACTGGTACTGCCGCGCAGCACTTCGCCATCGCCGGCTACACGTTCGCCGGGTTGAACAATAAGGGTGTCGCCAACTTTAAGGTCATCTGCGGAGATCACCACATCAGCGCCCGCACGCCGGACACGGGCATGAATGGGGGCGAGGTTTTGCAGGGCAAGTACGGCATTGCGGGCGCTTTCAGCGGCAACGGATTCAATTAAAGAGCCAATTTGCAGAATAAGGGCGACCAGGCCGGCTTCAATGGGCATGTTCAGGGCAATCGCACCAATGATACTCATGGCAACGAGTTCATTGACGTTGGTCTGCCCGCGGGCAAGACCCTTAATGGCCGACCATATAATTGGGCCGCCGGCAATAAATGCCGCGAGTAGACCAAGGCCGCGGGCAATGGACAGTTCATCGGCAAATTGATAGAAAATGATGGACAGGATCAAAATGGCGACCGTTATTGGCACCAGAACGGTAAGTTGGAAGTTCATCCCCACACCGCTGTGGTTATGGACGCCCTCACCATCATGTTCGTGGCCGCAGGCGCATTCAATGCCAGCTTTGTGTTTGTGTTTGGCGTGGCCGTCGTCATGGTTGTGCGGTGCGGTGGTAATACCGGCTGTTGCTGAGGTTGATTCCGGAGGCATAAGACTCCCGTTCGTGTCTATAACTACTCTCGCCCGTCCCGAGGTGAGTCGGTACGGGCGAATCCTGTTAAACGCCGCTGGCATCCGCAGTGCAACAGCCTGGTTTACGTTCGCGCTGATCGCTTCGCAGTTTTTGAAGGCCTGTTTTCGACCTTCAGCCAGCCATCCCGCAAAAAACTCCAGATAAGCAGGCCAAACAGGCGGGATAAAAGCCTGTCTGGGTGTACCCGCTGCCGTTTGGCCAACCGCTTACCCTGTATTATCGGCTCTAAGGCGGGAAATGCTGAAACAGAACCGCCTGCGCCAAGTTTGATACGCCCGGACCATACAATTGGTTCGGGCGTTGTTCCTATATTAGTCTCTCTTCCACTGGAAGTCAGCTTTTAAGCGATGCTCACGACAACTGCAATCTCTTGGAATGAAAACCGTTCGATTTTGTGAATGATTTGCGAATCGCAAGGAAATTGCGGTACAGATCCTTAATTGTAGCCTGCGGGATGCGCTTTGAACCAACGCCATGCGGACTCAACAATGGTGTCCAGATCCGTTATCTTCGCGCTCCATTTCAAGTCGCCAGCTATCTTGTCCGGGGCGGCAAACAGGGCCGGGGGGTCGCCGGGTCGGCGGGCGGTTTGCCGCGTCGCAATTGGCTTGCCGGTCACACGCCGACAGGATTCTATAATTTCCCGCACACTATATCCCCGGCCAACCCCAAGGTTATAAAACAACCCTTCACCCGGTCGCAGATTTTCCAGCAGCACCAGGTGGGCTTCCACCAAATCCCACACATGAATATAGTCGCGGATGCAGGTGCCGTCCGGCGTGGGGTAATCACTACCAAAAATATCGACATGTTTCCGCTGGCCCAGTGCCACCTGAAGCACGATTGGGATAATATGTGATTCTGGCCGGTGGTCTTCACCAATGGACCCATCCATGGCCGCCCCGGCCACATTGAAGTAGCGTGGTGCCGCGAAGGCGATCTTTTCCGCCTGTGCGCAGTCCCGCAGAATATGCTCCACCATCAGTTTCGACATCCCGTAAGGGCTGATCGGTTTCTGGGGTAAATCTTCCGTGATGGGAACGCTTTGCGGCTCGCCGTAGGTGGCGCAGGTGCTGGAAAAAACCAGTTTTTGCACGCCGACAAGGGACATCGCATCCAACATGCTTATCGTGCCGGCCACATTGTTGCGGTAATATTTCCGCGGGTCGTTTACGCTTTCGCCCACATAAGCATTGGCGGCAAAGTGCATGACCGCTTCAGTCCGATGGGCCTTAAAAACCGCTGCCAGACCAGCCGTGTTGGCGCAGTCCAGCACTTCCAGACGGGCTTTGGCATCCACGGCGGCGCGGTGCCCGTTGGTTAAGTTATCGACCGCAATAACATCGTGCCCGCGCTCCACCAGCAATTTGACCGCATGGGAGCCTATGTAACCCGCTCCACCAATAACCACAATACGCATATATTCATACTCCTGGTAAACAGATGGTAAATTACTCTGATGGGGCAACGTTGTAAACGGCATGCGGATGTAACCGCTTGGGCGCAAGGTGTTCTCCGGAACAGGCTTAGCCGCGACTTTATCCTTTTTTCAGGCTCATGGCTGGCATGGGTAAAGGCGGTCCGTTATCTTGGATACCATGAGTAAAGAATCGACCATAAGAGTCTTGATTGTGGATGATGAAATAGATCATGCCGACGCGATGAGCGAAACTGTCGCCCGGATGGGCTATCCCGTCAAACAGGCGCACAACCTTAATGATGCCCGCAAATATTTCATCGATGAAGATTTCGATCTGGTCATCACCGACCTGAAAATGGATGGTCCCAGGGATGGTTTTGATCTGCTGGAATTTGTCCGCCGGTCGCGTGCGACCTCGCTGGTTATTGTGGTAACGGCCCATGGCGATGTGGCCACCGCGGTGGGGGCGATGCGTGCCGGTGCGTACGATTTTCTGGAAAAGCCATTGGACATGGATCTGATTCGCGCCCAGGTTCGGCGGGCGGCCCAGGCGATAGAATTAAACCGGCAGAACCAGACCTTCAAGCTGGCGCTGGACCACAAATTTGGCATGGAGGGAATTATCGGGAATTCCGAGGCGATGCGCCGCACTTTGCAACTGGTCCGCCAGATTGCCCCAACGGATATAAATGTTCTGATACTCGGTGAGTCGGGCACGGGAAAAGAGCTTATCGCACGGGCGATTCACCAGAATTCGCGGCGCAGCGGTGGAAAATTCGTGGCGCTGAACTGTGCCGGACTCAACGACAGCACACTGGAGGATGAACTTTTCGGCCATGTGCGCGGCGCGTTTACCGATGCGCGTTCGGACCGGCAGGGACGTTTTGAATACGCCGATGGCGGTACGCTGTTTCTGGATGAAATCGGCGATATGCCGCTGACCATGCAGGCGAAATTGCTGCGCGTGCTTCAGGACCGACAGGTTACGCGCATTGGCTCCAATGATCCGGTTCAGGTGGATGTGCGGTTTGTGGCCGCAACGAATAAGGATCTGGAAGAAGCCGTGGCGAAAAAGGAATTTCGCGATGACCTTTATTTTCGGGTGAAAGGGGCAACGATTCCACTGCTGCCGCTGCGCGAGCGACGTGAGGATATTCCCGCTCTGATCAGCCATTTCCTGGGAAAATTTTCCACAAAAATGGGTAGAAAAATAGAGGGTATTGCGCCTGAAGCACGCAATCTTCTGGTGTCGTATCCGTGGCCGGGCAATGTGCGTCAACTGGAAAACGTGCTGGAGAATATGGTGGCGCTGGCCAGTGGACCGCGTCTTGAACAGGAGGATGTTCCCGCCGATCTTCATGGGCGGTATTCTGTTGAGACGGTTTCCACCATGGCGCTTGCCCCGCTGCATCAGGCGGGCGGAACGACCGCCATTACCAGCCTGGTGGGCATCAGCCTGGCTGAACTGGAGCGTCAGGCTATTGAAAAAACGCTGGAGATGGTGCAGGGAAACAGAGAGCAGGCCGCGAAAATGCTGGGCATTGGCGAACGGACACTGTATCGAAAAATTAAGGAATATGGCCTGCGCTGGCCGGGGGAATAGGTTATTCATACTTTTGGAATAAAAAGGTTAAACAGGTGAGCAATGCTGGATAAAATGCGTGTTGGTCTTGGTTACGATCTTCACCGCACCCAGGCCGGGCGGGATTTGATTCTGGCCAATGTGAAAATTCCCCATTCCATGGGCCTCGCGGGTCATTCCGATGCCGACGTGGTGCTCCATGCGCTTATTGACGCGCTTACGGGTGCGGCGGGTCTGCCGGATGTGGGCGAACTGTTTTCCAATGCCGATCCGCAATATTCCGGAATTGATTCGGCCAAATTGCTTTCCGCCACACTGGAAAAACTCGCGCTGACCCCCTGGAAAATTGTGAATGTCGATGTGGTGGTTATCGCACAAACGCCGCGGCTCTCACCCCACAAATCGGCAATGAAACAGCGGCTTGCCGATCTGCTTGGCGTGGGGCTGGAGCGGGTGAACATAAAGGGCAAGACCAATGAGTCTGTGGATGCCGTGGGGGAAAGCCGGGCCATTGCGTGCCATTGTGTGGTGCTTCTGTCGCGGGAGTGAGGGAGTAATATCTATGTATCTTGACATGGAGAAACATTGAGAGTCTTGGGAATAGATCCGGGTTTGCATCTGACGGGATATGCCCTGGTTGAATTCCGCGGTTTGCGGCGGCGGCTTGTGGAGGCGGGGGTGGTGCGGCTCAATGTCAAAGCCGACCTGGCCGAGCGACTCGGTGAACTCCATGAGCAGATCCGTGAACTGATTGGCGAATTCAAGGCGGATCATGTGGGGGTTGAACAGCTTTACGCTCATTACAAACACCCGCGAACCGCCATACTCATGGGGCACGCACGCGGTGTTATTCTGCTGGCGGCACGGCAGAATAATCTGCCCGTCACCGATCTGCCCAGCACTCTGGTCAAGAAAATGCTCACCGGGCATGGCCATGCGGGCAAAGGACAGATTCAACGCGCTGTGGCCGCTGTATGCGGTCTGGCCAAGCCGCCATCGCCACCGGATGTGGCCGATGCCATTGCCATCGCGTGGGTGCTGGCGGGGAATCTGGCACAACCTGCGACGGCCAGAAGGAAGAAAAAATAAAAAAGAGGGTCCTGTCTCGACCATCGAGTGCCTTGGGTGTGCCCGCTTTTATCGGGAACTCCCGAAAGCTCCAGCGTGCCTGCAGGCACTCCCCTGGGAGTGTCCCGATCCATCGGGATACTCATCCGCTTCAGGTCGGCCCGCAGTACCCACTGTTAAGCACAAATATCTGTTTTATAACCAATTTGACATATTTCTATAAAAACATTCACGCCCGATTACGCCAGCTTGCGGGCGGCGGCGGCAATGTGGGCTGCATCAATTTCCGCCGCAGACAATAACTAGGCGGGGCTGCCGCTGCCGGGCATTTTACGCACGGCCAGTTTCACCACAATTGGCTTGTTGGCGGACTGTGCGAAGGCATCCAATACCGCATCGCCCAGACCGCCTTCTTCCCAGTGGTCTTCCACCACAATGAACTTATTGCCGGTCTCTTTGGCCGCTTGAATCAGCGTCTGGGTGTCCAGTGGCTTGACCGAATACAGGTCAATCACACGGATGGCAATGCCTTCTTTGGCCAATGTTTCCGCGGCCTTTATCGCTTCATGCAGGGTAATGCCGGCGGCAATAACGGTCAGACGGTCCTGGGCGGATTGGCGGACAACTTTGCTGCCGCCAATTTTGAATTGCTCTTCGGCGCTGTAAATCACCGGGAGCTTTTCGCGTGTGGTGCGAATATAGGAAATTCCCCTGGTTCCCGCCATCAGCGCGACCAGCTTGGCGGTCTGGTTGGCATCGCAGGGATACAAGACCGTGCTTTCAAAAACGCTGCGCATCATGGCAATATCTTCCAGTGCCATTTGCGATGGACCATCCTGGCCAATGCTTACGCCCGGGTGCGAGCCGGCCAGGCGAATGGTGGCGTTGGAAATGGCCGCCATCCGAATTTGGTCATACGCGCGGGAAAAAAACGCGGCAAATGTGGAGGCAAACGCCTTTTTGCCCAGCACGCCAAAACCGACGGCTGCGGAAACTAGTTGTTGCTCGGCAATGAAGACTTCAAAAAATCGCTTTGGATGAGCCTTTTTGAATTCATCCGAATGAGTGGAATTGCTTACTTCCGCATCCAATGCCACCACGGTGGGGTCGGCCTTGCCCAGTGCCGCAAGTGTGTCGCCGTAAGCTTTGCGTGCCGCTTCCTTGCCGCCCAACGGATAGGTGGGCAGGTTAAGTGTGGATGGCGCATCCCAGCCGGTGGGCTGTAAACTTTCAGGTTTTTGTGTGGGAAATATCAGATTGGTTGGTGCGCCCAGTTCCGCCAGAGCCTTCTTTTCTTCATCAAGGGAAAGGGCTTTGCCGTGCCAGCCCTCCTTGTTCGCCAGGAAGGAGACTCCGCTGCCCTTTTGCGTTTTGGCAATAATGACGGTGGGGCGATCGGTTTGTGTCAAGGCTTCTTTGTAGGCTTTTTGTACCTGGACAATATCGTGGCCATCAATTTCAATGGCGTGCCAGCCGAAGGCGCGGGCGCGTGCGGCATAAATTTCGCCGTGCCAGCCCAGGTCGGTTTCGCCGCGCTGGCCCAGGCGGTTCATATCAATAATGGCGATCAGGTTGTTGAGCTTGTAATAAGAGGCTTTATCAAAGGCCTCCCAGCATGACCCTTCCGCCATTTCGCTGTCACCCAGCAGCACCCAGACGCGGTAGGGGAGGTGATCGACATTTTTGCCATTCAGCGCCATGCCCACGCCGATGGGCAGTCCCTGGCCCAGCGATCCAGTGGCGACATCCACCCATTTCAGAACGTGCGGATTGGGGTGGCCTTGCAGCGGGCTGTCAATTTTTCGCAGACGCAGCAGTTCGGCATCAGACACAATTCCCGCCGCCTTGTACATGGAATACAGAAGCGGGCAGGCATGACCTTTGGAAAAAATCAGGCGATCATTGTTGGGGTTATGCGGGGTGGACCAGTCAAACCGCAGGTGCTCAACCATAAGCACGGCCATGAGGTCCGCAGCGGACATTGACGAAGTCGGATGACCGGACCCAGCCGCGGTGGTGCAGCGAATGGAGTCAATGCGCAGTTGTGTGGCCAGAGCCTTGAGCGAATCGGTGGGAGAAGAAGCCGCGGAGATGGTTTGCGTTTGCATGGGAAAAATATCCTCTAATAACCCAAATTTATCCTACTTCACAGGATAATGAACATACTGCAAAAATGCGACGCTGTCCAAGGAATAATTTGACGCACAATGAGGACCAGTGCAAAATTAACTTCGATGTTTATATTTAAGCTGGTCACCTCAGGCGACCAGCCGCGGGAGTAATCCCGTGGCCCGCTCGACGCGAATAAAAAATGTACCGCCCGCTTTTTTACCTTCTTTTATCCATCCACCATTTTCAGTTTGGCAAATTGCAAAATGAGTGTCTTGCGACAGGCGGATTGGAATTCGATCACAGCACGGGTCTGGTCGGGGTCGTCACCCAGCTCTGCTATCCGGCCCAGGCCGAAGTTAGGATGCCGCACGAGTTGTCCTTCGCGGAATTTTGTCGTCAGATCGCC
>JAJYPG010000247.1 GCA_021795535.1 Planctomycetota bacterium | reverse complement strand
ACTTCGTGTGGAGGCTGTGGTAAGCGAAGCCCTGCCCAATGCGATGTTCCGGGTAAAACTGGAAAATGGGCACATTATTCTGGCCCACATTTCCGGTAAGATGCGTGTGAACTACATTCGTATTCTTCCCGGTGATAGAGTGATTGTGGAAATGTCGCCCTATGACCTGTCCCGCGGACGAATCATCACCCGTAACTGATTCCAGCTGCCAGAATAACCGAGATATGGTATTTCTCGGCAGAGTGGATGCAGTGATGCTGGTTTGCCCGCTGTGGGCACTGGTCGTGTACGGTTGAAAGAAGTCGCTTTCATCGATCGACCGAACAAATGGTGTGTCGGGTGTGTTGGTATGGATTTCCCGCTAAAAACGGGCATTTTTTGCCGCGGCTTGGAAAAATTACCACACTTCGCCAGACCCATTGGTGTGTGAATTTTGGCGCGGGTTGGCAAAAGTCCAATCTTGATGGTAAACTACTGGGCTTGGTCTGGTTTTCAGGCGATGTGCCTGTTGAGCTATCGGACCGAATTGGCCATGGATGTCGGCGGGTGTCGGCCTGGCGGATTGGTGTTGGTGTCACAAAGACTCTTTGTGGCACCATGAAACGTTGGAAATGGATCGCAGCCATGAAAGTAAGATCAAGCGTTAAGCGTATTTGTGAACATTGTATTGTGGTGCGGCGGGCTGGTGTTTTGCGCGTGGTGTGCAAGGCGGACCCGCGTCACAAGCAGCGTCAGGGTTAACAGAATTTGGCAAGTACTTTGGCGACGCTCGCCCGATGTGCCCTCGCCATGAAGCTCTGCGGAAGCAGGTTAAGGAGCCACGAATGCCCCGTATTTCCGGTGTGGATATTCCGCTGGACAAGCCAGTGCGGATTTCTCTTCGCTATGTCTATGGTGTTGGCCCAGTTAATGCCATGAGCATCCTCAAGGAAGCCTCCATTGATCCGCAGAAGCGGGCCAAGGATTTAACCGAAGATGAGGTCGCTCGCATCGTCAACATTATTGACCGCAGCATTGTGGTTGAAGGGGCCCTTCGCCGCCAGCTTCAGCAGAACATTGCCCGGTTGAAAGATATTCAGTCTTATCGCGGTTCGCGCCATCGGCGAAACCTGCCGGTGCGCGGCCAGCGGACCAAGTCCAATGCCCGTACCCGCAAGGGACCTCGCAAGACTGTTGCCGGCAAGAAGGGCGTGAAGGAACTCCACGGTTAAGCGTGGAGAATTGCACCGGCTCGCGGCCCCTATTGGCCCGTCCGCCTTCCGATTCAGGTGCTTTAACGCCGATTGCTGTTTTCGGCGTGTCGAATAAATGGTTTGAATTGCGGAGCCTCAGGCTTCGCTGGAAATTGAAAAGGTGTTTCTATGGCAAAGGTTGGGAAGAAGAAAGTTCGCAAGAATGTGGTGCGCGGCATTGCACACATCAAGGCGAGCTTCAACAACACACAAGTCACCATCACCGATGTGAATGGTGAAACACTCGCTTGGGATTCCGCGGGAACCGTCGGCTTCAAAGGCTCGCGTAAAAGCACGCCTTTCGCGGCCACACGCGCTGCGGAAAACTGTGCCGGAAAGGCTAAAAAATTTGGACTTCAGGAACTTGAAGTCCATGTCAATGGTCCGGGTTCGGGTCGCGAATCGGCCATTACCGCATTGCAGAACAGCGGCCTGAAAATTACGTCGATTGAAGACAATACGCCGCTGCCGCACAACGGCTGTCGGCCCCCGAAGAAGCGGCGCGTTTAAGCGCGTCATTTTGGGATTGATTGAAGGCTCTTGCGGTTGGCCGCAGGGCGTTGAACTGATTTCGGTCTGACTCTGTTTCAGCATGGCTGGCCGATAAAATGGTCCGGTGGCGATTAACCATCAAATAACCGGACGAAATAACAACAGGATGTTTTCTCTGCCGTGGTGATAGATGCCATGCGGCGATAATCTCGCGGCGGTTTCAAACGGAGTTTTTTTATGCGTATGCGATGGCGCGGGCTTGAATTGCCCACTAAAGTTGATGTCGATCATTCCATTCTCAATGAAACTTATGGAAAATTTACCATTGAGCCATTTGAACGTGGCTTTGGCACCACCATTGGCAATTCCCTTCGCCGGGTGCTGCTTAGCAGTCTGGAAGGAGCTGCGCCGGTGTCGGTGCGGATCGCCGGGGCGGAACATGAATTTGCCCAGATTCCTGGCGTTGTGGAAGATGTCACCGATATCATCCTGAACGTTAAGACCATGATTGTTTCCCTGGAAGGGGATGTTCCCAAAAATCTTTCCGTGCGAAAGAAGGGGCCGGCTGTGGTAACCGCCGGTGATCTTCAGGGCGACGTCGCCATAACCGTTCACAACAAAGACCTGGTGTTGGCCACCATTACCAGTGAAATGACATTTGACATGGAACTGGAAATTCACAAGGGACGTGGCTTTGTAACCGCCGCGGAAAACACTACAGAGGAACAGATTATCGGCATAATTCCGATTGACTCTGTTTACTCGCCGGTTACCCGTGTGCGTTACAAAACCGAAGATACCCGCGTGGGCCAGAAAACAAATTACGATCGTCTTTTGCTGGAAATATGGACCAACGGAACCATCACGCCCGAACTGGCGCTGGTTGAGGCCGCCAAGATTCTTCGCAAGCATCTAAACGCCTTCCTGCATCAGTTTGATCTGGGCGAGGAAATTGACGCTCCGCTGATTTCTGATGAGCCAACCACCCCGGCGGTATTCACTCCGGAAATAGCTACGAAACTTGAAGATTCCATCACTACCATGGAACTTTCCGTGCGGGCGGGCAATTGCCTGGAATCGGCAAAAATTCATACTATTGGCGACCTCGCCCGTATGACCGATGCCCAGCTTCTTAAGGTACGCAGCTTTGGCAAAACCAGTCTGCGTGAAGTCAAACGCAAGCTTCAGGAAATGGGTCTTTCCCTTGGCATGTCCATTCCCGATGCAGAGGAACAGCCCGCCGCGGGACAGGAAGCCGCAGCCGAGGCTCCGGCGGATGCCCAGAAGGCATAACCACGTTTTGCCACCTGCTGGTTGGCAGCACGACGGATGCCATATTGCATTGGAATGTTTGTTTAACCCGGGCGCTCCGGTTTTGGCCGCCCAATAAAATATTGGAAATTTGCCGAGATTTTCTCGGCCTCTTGACCCCAAGGGTCTGAAAATCTGGAGATTGTCTCATGCGTCATCTTGTAGTAGGCAGACGGCTTTCCCGTACGGCGGCTCATCGCAGAGCTTTGCTCCGTAACCTTGCCCAGTCGCTGTTGGAACATGGTGAAATTCGCACCACGCTTCCCAAGGCCAAGGAACTGGTTCGCTTTATTGAACCCATTATCACCACCGCCAAGAAAAATACGCTGGCGGCTCGCCGTCTGGTTATCTCGCGATTGCATGATCGCCTGATAACCGATCCGAAAGATCAGGAACTTTTGCTCGACGATTCTGTGGTGCAGAAGCTTTTCAATGAAGTGGCACCACACTTTGCCAATCGTCCCGGTGGCTATACCCGTATTGTCAAAACCGCTGAATGGCGCATTGGAGATGCTGGCGATATTGTTATCATCCAGTTGGTTGGCTTGGCCAAAAGTGTTCGCGGCAAAGGTACCGCTGCCGCCGCAACGGCGTAATAATTCCGGCTTGGTTCGTATCCACCCGCATGAAAAAGGATGTGTTCAAGCCTTATGGCACGGCTTGCCTGCCCCAGGCCCTTGGTGAGCCACCGCTGGGCTTATTTCGTGTCCGCTCTACGAACCACGTCTACCCTGATTTTTCCGAATTTGGATAATAGGCATGCATGAGAAGCAGGCCATTATTTCTTCTGCGTCAGCAGGACGCTTTTGTTTTCCGCCAG
>JAJYPG010000246.1 GCA_021795535.1 Planctomycetota bacterium | reverse complement strand
ATTGGGATTCGCAGAATTGCTTGCGGAACGGCTCTTTGAGTTTAATCGCGGGTGCCGCTGCCGACCTCATGCAGAAGAGCGATCTGATGGGAGTTGACCCGCCACATAAAATTTGGCAAACGTCATTTTTATATTGTTCAGGAAAAACCGCCCCCTTCCTCTGGCGACCAAATCCCAGAGTTTTTCCCCACGCCTGTTTTCGGCTAAACTACCTATCCAACTGGCCTGTGAGGCCTTTTCCGCCTGTTTGGGTTGACCGGTTGGCTGCGGATGTGCGGCCCCTTGGCGGTGGAAAAGGCACTCCGAATATTAAATCGGTCACACATTAAGGAGTAAGCCGTGGCCAAAAAAACCATTTATTCCACAAAAAAAACTTCGGATGCCACCTCGCCTGGCCTGGGACGCGAACAAGACAAACCCCATAAATCCCGCGGCACATTGACCACAGGCAAAAATACTTCAACGACCTCCAGCACAGCCCAGAACCGCGGGGCCGGAGGCATAGGTGCCATGGGATTGGCGTTTGAACAGCCGATTATTAAACTGGAAAAGCAAATTCAGGAACTTATCACCCTGCAGGACCAGAAAGGGGTGGATTACAATTCTGAAATCAAGCAGATGCGCGACAACCTTACCGCGCTGCTGAAAAAAACGTATGACAATCTGACCGCATGGGAAACCGTCCAGGTCGCCCGCCATCCCGCCCGCCCGCAAACCCGCGACTATATTGATCTGATTGTCAAGGATTTTGAGGAACTCTCCGGCGACCGCCGCCATGGTGATGACAAAGCCATTCTCACCGGTACGGGCCGTATCGCCAGTCATAAGGTTATGCTGGTGGGCCACTGCAAGGGACGCGACACCAGGGAAAAAATTGCCTGCAATTTTGGCTGCGCCCATCCGGAAGGGTATCGCAAAGCTCTATTGAAAATGCAGACCGCCGCGAAATTCGGCCTGCCCATTGTCACCTTTATTGACACCCCCGGAGCCTATCCCGGACTTGGTTCGGAAGAACGCGGCGTGGCCGAGGCCATTGCCGTGAATTTGCGGGAAATGTCCATGCTGCCCGTACCTGTTGTCTGTATTGTTATTGGTGAAGGGGGTTCCGGCGGTGCCTTGGGTATTGGTGTGGGCGATCGGCTGGCCATGCTGCAATATGCCTGGTACAGCGTTATTTCTCCGGAGGGATGCAGCGGTATTTTGTGGAAGGGGTCCGCCAACGCCCCCGACGCCGCGGAGGCCCTGAAACTTACCAGCCGCCACCTGCGGGAACTTGGCGTAATTGATGAAGTAATTCCCGAACCAATGGGCGGCGCGCACCGCAACCCGCGCCAGGCCGCCACCGCCATGGAACGCTATATAGACCGCACCGTACGCGAACTTAAAACCTTGGATTCCCGGAAACTTGTGGACCTGCGCTACGAAAGACTGCGTCGCCAGGGAGCCGTGGCGTTGACTGAAATGTGACCATACGTGAAAGTGCGTTGCCGATCGCTTTTACGCCTCCGGTAAATGATAACAAACAGTGGACAACCCTCTTTTCAGGAGTTCATGTACCCATGATGGACAAGCAATCACTGGCCCGGCGAATCAAGGAAACATCCTTTTTGGAAGGGGACTTTACCTTGCGTTCGGGAAAAAAATCAAAATACTACATGGATAAATATCTTTTCGAGACCCAGCCCGACATTCTTTCCGCACTCGGGGTGCGACTGGCCGAACGCCGTGGCCCGCTTACCGTCCGCATAGCCGGTGCCGAACTCGGCGGCGTGGCCTTGGCTGCTGCGGCAAGCCTCGCCTCCGGCCTGCCCTTCTTCATTGTGCGGAATTCAAAGAAAGATTACGGCACCAGCAAACTCATTGAAGGCCAGATTCTCACTGGCGACACTGTGCTGCTGGTTGAAGACATCGCCACCACCGGTGGACAGGTACTTGAGGCGGCCAAGGTTATTGTCGCCGCTGGCGGTCAGGTGGATAAAATTGTCGCGGTTATTGATCGTCTGGAAGGTGCCCGGGAAAACATTGAAAATGCCGGCTTTGTATTTGAATCCATCCTGACCCGCACCGACTTGGGTATTTAAGCCCGCAAGCGCGGCACTTGATTCAATTTTCCCGAAATTTACCACCTGCAACGGAACCATAATGACCAACAGCCTGCGGCAAAATCATTCACTGCGCAAGGCACTTTTCCTGGTGCTGAAGGTGCTTATTGCGGTACTGGGGCTTTGGTATGTTATCGCACATATTTCCTGGTCGGACAGTGTGGTTTTGCCCGCTGGTCTTCCGCTGCGCAATGTCACTCTGACCAGACCCACGGTTCTGCCCATCTCCGAGTGGCAACAGAACATGCCACTTGTGATCTTTCGGCATCAGATAATTTCCGTGCGACTGACCTCCGGGCGGGTCATAACCGGCTATGCCGACCGCTCGCCCCTCTATTTTCCGCCAACGCTGCCCATCCCCCTGAAATTTATGGCACAGCATGGCCACCCTGTACAGATTCGGCGCGGGTTGCAATATCTATTTACCCATGCCCGCCCATGGCCACTGTTGGGGGCATTTCTGCTGCTTGGCCTGCCGTTTGTCATCACGGCGTGGCGCTGGCGGCTGCTGATGGGCGTGCAGGATATGCACCTGCCTTATCGCCGCTGCCTGGAGCTTACTTTTGTCGGCCAGTTTTATTCCACCTTTCTGCCCGGCACCACCAGCGGCGATGTGGTAAAAATCATCTACACGGGCCGCGTAACCGGACAAAAAACCCGTAGTGCCGTAACGGTGCTGCTTGACCGTATCATTGGCCTGATCGGGTTGGTGCTGGTGGGAGGAATTGCCGCCGCAGTCCAGTTGGTAATTACCCATAACAGCATGATGCCTGGAAAGCATGGCAGCCACGGCAGCGATCCGGTTCTGTGGCATGTGCTGCTGCTTACCGGCGGAATTCTGGTGGCGGCACTGATCGGATTCACCGTCTATTTGTCTGATCGCCTTCGCCGCGCAACAGGGCTGGAATGGCTGCTTGAAAAACTCCCCCTGCCCGAATTCATCAAACATGCCGACCGCACACTGCGCGTCTACCGCAATCATCTTGGGGTCATTGCCGCGGGCCTTGGTGCCAGCGTGGTTTCCCAGGCGGTACTCCCCTTTGCCGGCTACCTGGCGGGCTTAGCCTTTGGCATGCATGCGCCACTCGGCTGGTTTATGGCATACATACCCGTGGCGGCGCTGGCGGCGAGTCTGCCCATCGTTCCGCCGCAGGGCATTGGCGTGATGGATGCAATTCTGCTGCACTTTTTCGTGTCGCGTGGAGTAGATACCGCAAGCCAGGCATTTGCGCTGGCACAGGCGATCCGGTTTTTGCCAATCTGCTGGAATATGCTGGGAGCCTATTGGGTAGTGCGGGGCCATTATAGCCGCCCCCATTCCGGCGATCTGGACAGGGTTTCAGATCCGGAACCTCAACAGCCCAGCCCGGCGTAATGGCAGCGTGTCTTAGAGCGTATCTATCGGGCACTTTCGGCGAGTCCGCTGCGACCTTTCCGATTAAGACAAGGTTTCAGATTACAGGCCGTCTTCTCGACGAGATTTATCCCACCAGGTTTTTCGCATAAAAACTGTTGTCTCACAAACGTCACGCACCCGCAAAAAGTTTTTAGCGGCACTTCCGCTAGACTACCGCGTTTAAACGTATTACCATTACAGGCCGCAGCGCCCGTAGCGCAATTGGATAGAGCGCGTGGCTTCGAACCACGAGGTTGCAGGTTCGAGTCCTGCCGGGCGCAGTTTGTTTTCATGCACACAAGTGCATACATCGGCAAGGGGCTGTAAACAAAGGGCATTCTGCTGGTCTAGGTCTGGCGATTGCCGGGCAGTGCAGAG
>JAJYPG010000245.1 GCA_021795535.1 Planctomycetota bacterium | reverse complement strand
TGAATTTGCCGATAGGTCCGCCGCCCGTAGCCTTTTGCTGATACTTGCGCTTGTGGCCGTGGCCAGTTTGGGTGGGTATTTACAGACTCGGAAGCATGTGTTGCCGGTGCCGTTGCCCTGGGTTGTCGGTCTGCATCTGCCACTGCTGGCAAAGGCGCTTCCACAGCGGTTTTCTGAGTTTGTGTTTCTTGCCTTGGCGGCGATGGGTGCGTGGTGGCTGGCGGATTCACGGAAAAGTAAGGCGGTAAAAATTGGAATCGCGGTGTTGGCAATTTTGTTTATGTTGCCAAACACCTTTTACGGAAGATGGGCTTTTCGTCCGGAAAATCCACCCTTTTTCACACACGATCTGGCGAAAAGATGGTTGCCGCCCGGAGCCAATGTGCTGATCCTGCCCTATGGTTTTAAGGGCGAAAGCATGTTGTGGCAGGAGGAAAGCCATTTTTATTTTTCCATGGCCGGAGGTTATCTGGATTTGCTGCGGCCCAAAAGCTTTACCCGGTATCCCGCCATCTATGCTTTTTACGATGGCCATTCCATCGGTGCCAATTATCGCGAGGAACTTGTTCGCTTTATTCGTGACAAGCATGTTGCCGCCATCATGATTGCCGATTGCGATATGCCAATCTATGCGGCCTTGGCCGCACCGCTGCATATAAAGCCGATCCATACTGGCGGAATTGAACTTTATTTGATACCCGCGAAATGCCGTTAAAGGTGGCCGACGGTCAGATTCGCTTCCGTCCCCACATCACCATGTTCCACGCCAGACGTCGCACGCCGATCAGGCGCGTCAGCACTTCGTCGATTAAATGCAGCGGCTGCCACCACCACAGGGATTGCGGCGTTTCTCTAAAAATTCGTTTCCAATATCTATCGGCATTGGGATGAACTCGGTTTACCATGTAATACTTAAGGAATAAAGCAAGTCCGGCAATCCAGAATTCGCGGTGTCCCACCTCGACAAAATATTTGCGAGCCTGCGTCACATCATCGAAACTCAGCGGGGTTTCATCGACAGTGCGCACCTGTGTGGCCATTTGGCGGTAGATATTAATAACAGGATTGTATTTCAGCGGGTCAATGGAGAAGAACCAGCCACCTGGCTTGAGAACTCGATTAATTTCGCGCATTAGCGCGGACTTGTCGGTCAGATGGTGTAATGTATTGGCTACATAAACAAAGTCGAAGGTGTTGTCCGGTTCGCCTAAAGATTCCGCCGCCATCACCCGACTCTGGATTTTCACATCGTGAAAAGCCGCAAGCCGAAGTGCAAAGTGAACCATTTCTTCGGACAGGTCCAGGCTGGTGACTGCTGCCCCGCAGCTGGCGAAATAGACAGAGGACTCGCCAAGGCCCGCACCGATATCCAAAATGGACTTCCCTTCCAAGTCGCCCATGCGACTTAAGATGAAATGATTTTCCAAAGCGGCGGGGCCTTCAAACATCTGCCGAAGCGGAATATCCTCCGGACGCGATTCGCGTGCCCATTGGTCATGGAATGCCGCCTCCCTTTCATGAACCTGAGGTCGCATCCGTGGCTCCGTTTTCCATCGCCCCATTTCCCTGGGTCTGTTCCCGCACAATATACTTTGGTCGCTGTTTTACCTCTTCATAAATCCGCCCGACATATTCCCCCATAAGTCCCAGGCAAAATAGATTCATTGATCCAAAACCAATAACCGCCAGAAGCAGGCTCGCCCAGCCTGGTACCAGGTTCACTCCGAGCACAACATGAATGACCAGAACCTACATGAGGTATGCCAGTGTCAGAAGCATTAATATGCCGGACGAAATATCTGCCAGACGCAACGGAGCGGAACTGAAACTGATGATTGCATCCAGTGCCAGTTGAACCATCCTGGAAAGTGGATATTTTGTTTGGCCCGCCCGTCGGGCATGGCGGTCATAATATATTTCCGCAGTGGGAAAGCCCACCCAGCCTGCCATACCCCGGATGAAGCGATGGTATTCCGGCATTTGCCGCAAGGCCATCAGGCTGCGACGGCTCATCAGTCGGAAGTCGCCGCTATCCGCCCGAATATGCCGCGCTCCGAGCATTCGCAGCAATGTATAAAATATTTTTGCGGTCCAAAGTTTGAAAAGGCTTTCACCCTTTCGGGTGCGACGTACGCCCAGAACCACGTCAAAACCTTCCCGCCATTTGGCAATCATTTCCAGAAGAACCTTTGGCGGGTCCTGAAGATCCGCATCCATACAGGCCACAGCGTCACCACTTGCCAGATCATACCCGCAGGTAAGGGCCGCCTGATGCCCAAAATTACGCGACAACGCTACGCCGTGAACGCGTTTGTCCTGCCGGGCCAACGCGCTTATTAGATTCCACGTTTCGTCCCGGCTGCCGTCATCCACAAAAATTATTTCAATTGCCAGATTCTGCCGCTGAATTGCCTCCGCGAGATCCAATATCTCGGTTTGTAACAGAGCGAAACCTTCCGCTTCATTGAAGCACGGTACAACAATACTGATTCGTTGCGCCGTTGCAGCACTATCTGCCGCAGTGGTGGGATGAGATTTTACAATTTCCGTCATGCCGCACCGCACAAGTTTACAAGGTATCATCCACGTTTGACGACAGTTTAATCGCAAACGCATGTTTCTGGAATACCCCGGTGTACTCACCCCTTTTGGGGTTGCCTCCGCATTGTTTACGGCAGTGCCACATGAGCAAAATGGAATCGCACGTTTTTCTTTTTCTGGTTCACCATCAGATTCAGTACCAGTGAAGTGGCCGCCACCGGTGGCTGTTGCAGTGGAACCATCACCCTTACGGTTTGATTCGGAAGAATCGCGGAAAAATATCCGTGTGAAATGACGCTCTTGCCCTGTTTAATTTGCAGCGACCGGAAACAATCCGCCGGACCGTGAATCAGAATGGTCAGAAACGTGGATTTATCCGCGGTATGCGCCGGAAGAATTGAGACATGGATATGCCACTTGGACAACTGTGTGTTCTCCACTTCTTTGCCCGCCATGGCGGCCAGGTTGTTAATTTGCACCGCATGCGTTGTTCCGCCGTAAAGCACGTCAAATGATCCGGTCAGATGCCGTAATTTTCTTGCCAGCGGCGGAGCGGGGGCGAAGCGAAGTACGACCGGAAATCCGATGGCCCCATCCTGTTGCATCGTGGCGTAAAGATGTGAATCGATCTTAAGCATCGCCGGACCGACCGGAGAGATAAGTTGGAGTCTTCCACCACCTTCGACACTTTTTGCATACAGGTGCAGATTGGAAATGCCTTGAGGATCCACAAAAGCCGAGCCGGTTACCTCCAGTACGAATCGCAGGCCCAACTTTGAATTCAGGGCGTCAATATAAGGCTTTTTGAATTGAGAAATAATAATCCCGCGCGTCTGAAGAATAGCCGCGATTTTAACCTGTGGCGGCAAAACCGCTGGAATGGGTGCTGGTGTTATGCGGCCCTTGTCCGCCCCATACGCACGCAATTGAGATAGCATAAATGAAAGAATTGTCAGACATATCAGGCCGGTGGAGAGGGTCCGGAGCGACCAGTCCGACGACTCTTTGCGCAAGAGGGACATCGCGAATTCAATGAATCTGTTATATGCGTTTATGAGCATGGCGATTCCTCGAATGAAGGCCAGACAAGTTTTATTTGGTTAACAACCAATCCGCTTTATGATAACAACCCGTATTCGCTTCAGCGAACAATGGCGTCCGCGGTATTTTGAGGGGTGTGCCTGTTTTGAACTTTGTCAGGCTCAAGGCGCATGAAAAAGCCCTCCACGAAACGCGGGCCGGAATCGCTTGCGCTTCAGGCCCGGCTTGCAGAAGGCCGGAAGGAGACAAGTCTTGACAATGAAGTTGGTCTTCACTGATTCAGGAAGTTTTAGTTTGTGCCTGGAATTA
>JAJYPG010000244.1 GCA_021795535.1 Planctomycetota bacterium | reverse complement strand
TGCTTATGTTTTTTGAACGTGATGAAGAGCGGCAGCTTGGCCAGTGGCTTTCGCGGGCTTTACGGGCTGTGCTTCCCATTCATGACCAGTTTGAGGGGCGAAAACTGGTTGTTCGCCGTAATGGCCGCCTCTATGCCACGCCGCTTCTTGTGGTGATGCTGCTGGTGGGAATTGTGGATGTGATCTTCGCGTTTGATTCCATCCCAGCCATTTTTGGCATTACGCAAAACCCGGTTATTGTTGTTACCAGCAATCTCTTTGCGGTTATGGCACTCCATTGGCTCTATTTTGTTCTGGCCCCGTTGGTGGAACGGCTTAAATATCTCAAAATTGGTCTAGCCATCATTTTACTGTTTATCGGGTTCAAAATGCTTTTGCCACTCTCCGACCTGCTCGGTTATTCGGGGCCGGTTGATATTCCTGTTCGCTGGTCGCTAGCGTTTATGGCGGTGGTGCTGGTTATTGCCATTGTCAGTTCCTTGCGGGCCGAGTCGTCCCGGCACGAGTTAAATGGAGCGGAAGGCCCGGAAAAATAAACCGGACGCATCCGCACGAGCGCGGTTCCTTTTGCCACCACTCGCCCGCCAAAAACAATTGCGGCGAAAACAGCGGACACCTTCTATTTCCTCGCTCGCGGGTCCATGATAGCCGATCTCATTTTTTTTCTGCAGCCTTGGCCTCCCGAGCCTTGAAGCGAAGCTGGGCGGAAATAAATCCCTGAATGTCACCATCCAGAACCCGATCGGGTTGAAACACCTCATGGCCATTGCGGTGGTCTTTCACGCGGCGGTCATCCAGCACATAGCTGCGAATCTGCGATCCAAATGCTATTTCACCTTTTTCACCATACATACGTGCGAGTTCAGCATCCCGTTTGGCTTCCTCCAGTTTATGGAGTTTGGATTTGATAAGGTCCAGCGCCAGAGCGCGGTTCTGCACCTGTGACCGCTCCGATGTGCAAACCACCTGCAATCCAGTCGGTTTGTGGGTGATGCGAATGGCGGAGGCAACCTTGTTGACATTCTGTCCGCCCGGTCCGCTGGCGCGGACAAATGCGATAATTTCCAGGTCGGCATCCGGAACATCAATTTCCTTGCCCGCGTCGGCAAATACCGGTGTGACATCCACGCTGGCAAAACTGGTGTGGCGGCGGGCATTGGCATCATACGGGCTGATCCGCACCAGGCGGTGTACGCCAACTTCACAGTTCATTGTGCCGGTGGCATACGCCCCTTTAACCATCAGTGTTATGCTGCGAATACCCGCCTGTTCCCCATCCTGGCGGTCCACTTCGCTCACATCCCAGCCGCGGCGTTCAAAATATCGTAGATACATGCGTAACAGCATCGACGCCCAGTCGCACGCTTCGGTCCCGCCGGCACCGGCGTGAATTTGTATGTAGCAATCGCTTAGATCGTGGAGACCGCTGAAAAGCGCCAGAAGTTCCACATTTTCATAGGCTTTTTCCTGACGGGAAAGCTCGGTATCCGCTTCCTCAAGCAGGGCCGGGTCGTTGCCCTGTGTGCCCAGTTCAACCATGACATGAATATCTTCCAGAGCCTTTTCCACGGTCAAATACGGACCAAGAAGGGTGTTGAGCGCCTTGAGCTCGGCTATGACGCGCTGCGCCTCTTCCGGATGCTCCCAGAAATCCGCCGCGCCCATGCGCTGTTCAAGTTGAGATAGTGTCCGCTTTTTCGCTGCAACGTCAAAGAGAGTCGCGAATGGTTGTCATTCGCGCCTCAAGTGAGGCCAGATCGGCCTCCAGATTGTCTCTTACCATGCCAATGGCTCCTGTAAAACCCCAATACTACAGCCTGATTCGCCTGCGGCCAAGTGTGGTTGCAATTGCCCCTGGGGGGACACTTCCCGCAGACCGCAAATTCGTACAGATGGATCAGTACCGGGGGCGGGACAAGCTGGAACGCAAAGATCGGGTTTGCGCCCCAACTGTGCGGTGATATTTTCACACTGGTATCAACAGATGTTGCCGCTGAATGGCCAATTCCATCAGGCGGTTTTGTGCCGGGTGTGGGTCCTGATCCACGGCGGGTTGCCGTTGCACCCATTGGCCATCCGGTTGCAGGTCCCAGGCCTGCTGGTTGTCGGCCAGAAGAATTTCCAGCACTTCACGCACTTTGGCCAGGAGCACCGGGCTTTCAATAGGCACTGCGGCTTCCACGCGATGGCTTAAATTGCGGTTCATCCAATCTGCCGACCCCATGAAGAATTCATCCTGTCCATCGTTGTGAAACCAGAATATGCGTGAATGTTCAAGGAAGCGGCCAATCACGCTGATCACGCGGATATTTTCGCTTAAGCCTGGAACACCGGCGCGCAGACAGCAAAAACCCCGGACAATAAGGTCAATTTTGACCCCGACAGCGCTGGCCTTGTAAAGCGTTTCAATAATTTCGGTATCTTCAAGGGCGTTCATTTTGGCTACAACCCGAGCCGGCCTTCCCGCAGCCGCGTGACTCATTTCACGCTGGATTAAATCGCGGAAACGCTGGCGCATCTGCAGCGGTGCCACCAGCAATTTGCGATAATCATTTTTTAACGACCTGCCGGTAAGAAAGGCAAAAAGATCCACCACATCCTGGCAGATATCCTCGCGACAGGTGAAAAGACCCAGATCGGTATAGAGCTGGGCGGTACGCGAATTGTAATTTCCTGTGGAGATATGACAATATGATCTTACAACGCCATCCTCCTGTCGCACCACCAGGGCTATTTTGGTGTGCGTCTTGAGTCCCAAAATGCCATAAACAACATGCGCTCCGGCGTTTTCCAGCGCCTGTGCCCATTGTATGTTGCTTTCCTCGTCAAAACGGGCTTTCAGCTCCACCAGCACCGCAATCTGCTTGCCCGATTCCGCAGCTCGCGCCAAAGCCGTGACAAAGGGCGAATCGCCACTGGTCCGGTACAGTGTCATTTTAATAGCCAGCACCTGCGGGTCCCGCACGGCGGTAAGAATAAAACGCTCCACTGAACTGTCAAAACTCTCATAAGGATGATGCGCCAGCACATCGCTCTGGCGGATAATGGCGAACACGCTGGCTTCCATATTCGCCAGTGCCGGGGCGCAAATCGGTTTCCATGGCGGCAGACGCAGCGCCGGCCTTTCCAGTAAGGCAAGTGCCATTACATCGGCCATGCCCAGTGGCTCAGGCTCCTCATAAAGGTCCTCGCTGTGAATTTCCAGGCCATCCTGGAGATAATGCCGCATCTCGTCGGACATGCCGGTGGCAATCTGTACGCGAACCGTCTCGGCAAAGCGGCGAGCGCGAAGTTCCTCCTGCACCACTTCCAGCAGATCGTCGGAATCCTCCATATCTGTTTCCACTTCCGCATTGCGGGTGACACGAAAACAGCTTGTCTCAATGATCTCCATGCCCGGAAAAAGCATCGGGAGCTGGCCTTGTATCAGGCTTTCCAGCGATACAAGTATCAGGGTTTGTTCCATGTTTATTCTATACCACCGCGGAAAAAGCCGTGGCATTTTTACACGCGCAAAGAGTGACTCCGGCTGCCCCGGCTGCTTGAGCACCACACCAATCGATACGCTTAAATTGCTGATGAATGGAAACGGATGCCCCGGATCCACCGCCAGCGGTGTTAGAACCGGAAACACGATTGTTCGGAAATAATCCGCTGCTTGCCGCCGCTGCTGCGGATCGAGTTGATCATAAGTGCGCAGGCAAATGTTTTCCTTCTCCATTTCCGGCTTAAGTGTCTCCTCCCAGATGCACTGTTGCATTTCGCGGAGTTCCGCGAGCTTTTGCCGGACCAGTGATAATTGGTAGTCATGCGTAAAGCCATCCGGGGCGGTCTCCAGTGGCTTGGCCGCTGCCAGATGCTTAAGCAAGCCGAGCCGTTTCATAAAAAACTCATCGGTATTGCCGGC
>JAJYPG010000243.1 GCA_021795535.1 Planctomycetota bacterium | reverse complement strand
TTGTAACCCGTAACTTGGAACCTGGAACCTGGAATCTGGAATCTGGAATTTAGCATCTGGCATCTCGCATTCAGCAGCGCCAGCGATTCCAAAGCGTTCTAACTAACTCGGTGCTGGGTTACCGCGTCTGTAACTGTAACCCGTAACCTGTAACCTTATAAGGGAGTATTGGCAATGAACGACGGCCTGCGACGATCGCCGAAGGCAAAAAAAAAGATTGCCTTAATTTTCTGGCCCAAAGTGGGCGACCAACATTTGTTTCTCACCGGCATCCGGCAGTACACGGCGGGATTTTCTCATTGGCTGTGGAAGGGCTTCGCCCCGGAAAACTCCTCGATTCCCCTGCTGCGCGCGTGGCGGCCCGATGGCATTATCGGAATGCTGGAAACGCCGAAACTCGCCCAGGCGTGTCACCGGTTGGGCGTGCCGGCGGTGGACCTTTGTGACTGGCTGGAACACCAGCCTTGCACGCAGATTTGCGTGGACCACCGGCAAATCGGAAAAATGGGCGCCGAGTATTTTCTGGAACACCACTTCCAGCATTTCGCATTCTGCGGCGCCGCCGGCACTCACTTCGCGCGCCAGCGGCAGCGCGGCTTTGCGGAAACATTGCAAAAGGCCGGCCTGGAATGCCCAACCATCTGGGTTAAGGTGGGCGGGGGCGTGCCCGAAACGGCCGTAGCCTGGTCGCAGCCGGATCCCGTAGCCGCACGCTGGCTGGCCAAATTACCCAGGCCGCTGGCACTGATGGTCAGCAACGACCAACTCGCGCTGATGATCTTAAGCACCTGCTCGGAAGCCAATATCCGTGTGCCCGAGGATGTGGCGGTGCTGGGCGTAGATGATGATGAGCTTATGTGCGCCATGGCCAACCCTCCCCTGTCCAGCATTGGCTTCCCGGCCAAAAGCATTGGCTATAAGGCGGCGGAGGTGCTGGCGGCCATGATGGACGGGCAAGCGCCTCCGGAGGGGCCGGTGGTGTTTCCGCCGTTGCCGATCGTGCTGCGTGGTTCCACCGAGCGCCTTACGGCTTCCGATCCGGAGGTGGGCAGGGCGTTGGAGTTGATTCGCGACAATGTCGGCAGACGGTTCAGCATTATCGCCTTAACCGACGCTCTGGCGATTTCCCGGCGTTCACTGGAGCGGAAGTTTCAACGGGAACTGTCAATGGGCATTCAGGACGCGATCCGCCGCTCCCGCGTGGAATTGGCCCGGACGCTGCTGCGGGAAACCGACCTGACGCTCCGCGCCATCGCCGCCAAGTGCGGATTTGCCAACCTTACCCGTCTGGGCGTGGTATTTCATCGTTACACCGGCACCAGCCCGGCCGCGTACCGAAGGCAATTCCAGATCAAACAATAAAGGCAGGCGTCCACGGCTACGCTTATCGGTAGCGGCAGTATTGAACAGTGAACAATGAACAAAAAACAGGGATCGCCAAAAGTATTGATCCGCGTTATCCGCGCAATCCGCAGTTCAATCCCGTTGTATCGTATGGAAAATAATCGCCCCGGCTCTGTGGCGGCAAGAAAACTGGGTATCGCCGAATCCGAGCCGTTGAGGCAATGGCGGTGTGCGGCTAAAATTCGTGGCATGAAAACAATTGCTTATCAGCAGTGTATTAATCCGACTTGCGCCGCGACCTTTGATGTGGGGCAAACGCTTACCGCTTGCGGCACGTGCGGAGAACTGCTGGATATTAACTATCAATGGAATAAAGCGGCGGTGCCGAAAACCTTGCGCGAGTTTCAGGCACGCTGGCAGAATCGGCGGTTTCCGCTGGATTATTCCGGGGTGTGGCGATTTCGTGATTTGCTGCCCTTCGCGTCAGACGCCATGGTCTGCACGGTAGGTGAGGGGCAGACATTTTTACAGAATGCGGTATGCCTGGGGCGACATCTGGGGATGTGGCCCGGGCAGCTCTGGCTGCAATATGAGGGAATGAACCCGTCGGGGAGTTTCAAAGATAACGGCATGACCGCGGCGTTTACCCATGCCCGTATTGTCGGCGCCCAAAGAGTGGCCTGCGCCAGTACGGGCAATACGTCCGCGTCGCTGGCGCTATTCGCGGCGATGAACGGGTTTCAGGGAATTGTATTTATTGGGACGGGTAAAATTGCGTTCGGCAAACTCTCGCAGGCACTGGATTATGGCGCCCGCACCTTACAAATTGAAGGGGATTTTGACACCTGCCTGGGCCGTGTACGACAAGTCAGCGGGCAACTGGGTTTGTATTTGATGAACAGTGTCAACCCCTTCCGCCTGGAAGGGCAGAAAACCATTATGTACCGCATTTTGGAGGCCTTGAACTGGGAATCTCCAGACTGGATAATTGTGCCCGGGGGAAATCTGGGAAATTGCTCAGCCTTCGGCAAGGCTTTTTCTGAATTGCGCGAACTGGGCCTGATTAAACGCATCCCACGCCTGGCGGTGATCAATGCCGCGGGTGCCAACACGCTGCATGAACTTGTGGCCGGCGGCTTGACATGGAACGGCGGAAACGTCAATCAGACGGTTATTACCGAGCATTATAAACGCATGGAGCGTGATGGAATTCATGCCCACACTGTGGCATCGGCCATTGAAATCGGCCATCCGGTGAATCTGAAAAAAGCTCTGCGGGCCTTGCACACCATGAATGGCGTTGTGGCGCAAGTGACCGATGAGGAAATTCTGGAAGCCAAAGCACTGATTGGTCGCTTTGGCTTCGGCTGTGAGCCGGCCAGCGCCGCGACCATAGCGGGGCTTCAGCAGTTGCTGGCCCGCAATATTATTTCCCGCCATGAACGTGTTGCCTGTGTGCTGACGGGCCACGGCCTGAAAGATCCCGACGCCACCGTTTATTACCACACGGGCGTAAACACCAGGCAAGCCAAGCAACCCGAAGCGCAGCCTACCTGGGGACATCTGAGTAACAAGCCGGTGAAAGTCGCCGACGATCTTAATGCCATTGTGCAGGCACTGGGACTGGATAAGAATACGCTTAACAACAGCCGAAGCACGGGGTATGTGCCAACACCCGTGGAATTACCGTTCGTAGAGTACTAATCAGCGATTTCCCTTCACCAGCCGCAGCCAGTTCTGGATTTTGGCAACGGCTTGATCGTTATCATCATGGATTTGGAAAAGCGTATCGATTCGGGTGGTGGAAAAAACTTCACGAATTTCCGGTCGAATGCCGGCGAGGCGGATTTGCCCCTGTCTTGCTGTAACGTGCTGCCGCAGGTTCAGCAGGGTTCGTAATCCCATGGAGGAAAGATGCTGCACCTGAGAAAAGCCGATAACCAGCAGCGGCGGATTGGCTTCTTTAATGGCTTCCAACGTGTCGTGTTCGATGCGGTCCAGCAGCGGGCCATCGAGCAGCTGGGAGCATAATAGTTCCACAACAACCACGGGGCTGTGGTCAATAACCTTAATCGGCGGAAAACTATCCATAAATACACCTCCGACCAGGAAATAAGAAAGTGCCCCGCGCCGAAACAGGAAGCGGCTTGACGGCATAATCTGTAAGATACCCGCCGAACACGCCGCAGTAAATTGCATGCGGCCTACAAATTGGAATTGACGAAGGGCCAGGATTGCGATGGGGCTGCGAGGTCGTAGGTTACCGGACAAGTGAGTAATGAGTAAATTATCGGAAGTTCCAAATTTTTGATCCGTGATCCATGATCATTGAAATTCCTCCGTTTACCTCCGCTACCTCTTGTGAATTAACGTCCTTACTAATTACCAAATATCGCTGTACGTAACATGCAGGGAAACCTCGACGCACAGAAGCCCGGTGTTTATCCGCGTAATCCGCAGTTGGTTCACACCTCCTCAACGCCGCCGCAGCCGGAACCTGCGAGCTATTTTATTGGCGGGAGGATAACCATGAGGTGGATTTTATTGTGCGAGCCGGGCGAAAAATCACAG
>JAJYPG010000242.1 GCA_021795535.1 Planctomycetota bacterium | reverse complement strand
CTTGTTACATTGTTTTTGTTGCTGCTGATGGTTTTTATCGGTTCGGTCTCGCCCCGGTTTGCCGTGGCGGACCGCGCCAGTGTGATTATTCCGCCCGTGCCCGCGCAGAATCCATCACAATTGGCTATCCCGGCCAAAACGATCCAACAGCGGCTTGCCGCACCAAATTTCAACATTTATAACAAGGCACTGGAAAAGTCTTTGCCATTGCCCCTTGTCACTATTATGCACAGCGCCGTCTCCCACTTGGCCCCAAAGACCAAAAATCTAGCGCTGAATTTTCAAATACTGGGAACGGGTCATCCATCCAATATTTACCATCTCAATGAATCTGGAGTTGTCACGTTACTGGTCTGGAATTCAAGCCAGCGTAAGAGCATATTGACTGGCCGCCTGCTTTGGACCCGCACTGGCGGGGGGGCTAAGCACGTGGCCTTGTCAACGGCCAATCCGTCGATCCACGCCAATAGGTCGCCACATATCACCAGTTATCCACACATTGGCGTTACGCACATCAAGTCCACCCCGATTCTTCCAGGTCAGGCGATGCGAATTGCCTTGCCAGTGCGGTTCAATGAACCGGGGCATTATGCTATGGAGTGGTGGCGGGGGGGAAAGGATCATCCTGTTGGGGGGCCGCTGGTATGGGTCATTCCCACCCCGCATGGCGAAAAATTGCCCACCGCGGAAAGCCAATGGCTGGGACGCATGCCACCGGCGTTTTTTCAGCCGGACAACGCCGCTTATATTGCCGATTACATGCGTCAAACCGGCGTGCGGCGGTTTTTGCTGAACCTTCGCCTGGGGCGATCTGTTTCCGCAAATTCCTCGCTTCTGCACAGCCTCGCACAACCAAAAATTCGTGCGGCGAATCTGGTGGATCGCCTCGGTGGGCAGGTGGTTTTGTATATCAATCTGCAGGCGGGAGAGGGCATGCAATTGCCTTCTCCCGGACGGATTGAACCTTGGCTCCGGCGGCAGCTTGGGCGGCTGCACAATCATTGTTTTGCGGTGGTGGTCAATCCGGTTGGGTTGAGTGTTTCATCGCGGGAGGAACTCGCGGCCTTGGGGGTGAATCTGGCTGATGCACAAGCCATTTATCACCGTATTCAATTCATCCTTAAAAAAATAAACCCCGATATTCTTATCTTGCCACAGGTGAAATCATTGGGCGCGGATTGCTATTGTCCTCTATTGCCCAACATATTCTCCGGTTCCGCCACGGGACCTATCCCGGCCTCTGCCGTGGCGCTGCCCGACAGGCGAAGTTGGCTGGCGTTTATGCATACTGTGGCCCGCTTGCCCCATCCGCCGCAGATTTGGGTTTTACCGCCAACCGATGAATTCACCAGTTTGCGGCAGTTCCCATTATTGCCTATAAGCCCGCTGACTCTGCCTGAACCAGCCCACAAAAAGAATCGCATGGGGGCGGCGCTGGCCCTGGCCGCGGGGGCGTTGATCGCACCTGCTGTGCCGGATCAGTCCTTTGCGGCCACCGCCCATTGGTTGGGCGGAGCGGTCCTTTTTGCCACCGTTCACCGGACATTGCCACCGTTCATCACTGTATTTCAAGGTAATGGCCGCGCTATTGCCCTCATTGCCGGTCTTGGTGCCGGAACCATCCGTGATTACGACTGGTACCTATGGCTGACTCATCCGCCTTTGTGGCGGAACACTCCGCTGCGACATCAGGGAACCCCCAATACAATTCCCTGGCATCATGCCTTAAAAGGACATTTTCCCGTCGGACATTTGACCATCTTTGACCCCGATGCGGCCATGCATAGTTTTAATTCTCGTGGCAAACCGCTCTTTACCATGTATCCTGGCGAAGAGCAAATTCCCCTTAATTCCAGGATATACTTTCTTACCGAGCCGGGATCAGCCAGAAATCTGGTTGCCGCTTTACGCACTGCGGAAATGCGCGGATTGCCGCCAGCTCTTATCAGCCCGATATTTCTTGTGGCGGACCAAGCTGACGACTCCCCGGGAAAAGCGGTTTTCAACCCGCGCGGGCGGCAGTCCAGGGCGGATGTCCCGTTGCCTGAAAAGCAATTAGCCGATGGCAGGTTTTACGTGCGATGGTATATCAGAAACGCAAAAATCGGTCGTCTGCGGGCGAAAGTTAAAATTCAGACCTTTTTAATTGCCGCCAACGTGCCGCATAAATCTGCAAAGCCCCTTGTGCGGACCCATTGGCAGCCATTGGATATACCGGCGGGACAATTCATTACCATAACCGTACCTTCCGCACCGGGTATACCTGGTAAGCATCTGCTTTTTCAAGCCACATTACGGCAGGGGGGCTATGAGGAACGTGTCACCTTTCGCCCATCATCACGACGCTAAGGGCCGAGTGTTGACGGGCTGCCCAAAAAGTGGGCGAGTGATAGTCCGTTGTTTAGCCTTCGCTTATAAAATATGCAGATAGCCACAGAGTTTTTTCAGATAATATGCCGGCAATCCATTCTCCATAAGGCGGGCTTAATCCTGACATAGCATGTTTCATGCTGGTTGATCGGATTGCGGTGAATGGTGATGGAACCTGTGCGTCGTTGCCGCGTTCCCCCCCGCCAAAGCCAGGCACGCAAATTGCTTTTAATTTAACCGGATAGCGTCGGTTTTCGTTCCTACGGCTCTCTGCGTCATGGTATTGGAGCGGGTGGAATCTGTTTTGCCACGTCCGTCCAGGTTGTTCTCTGCGGCTGGAGAAGTGACCGTTTTTATGACATTTGGAGTGTTTTTTTGATTTTCAAGCCACTCCAGACAAGATAGTTTGCTCAAAAAACATGCTTTCGGTTAAAATGCCGGGCTTTAGTTGCCCGGTATAGCCGGGAGAAAATATTTGTTGGCCGTTGGCCAGGCGGATTTTTAGAACATATTTTACTTTTTTTTAGGAGTTTAATCTTTATGGGTGCATCCACATCTCGTCGGGCCGCAATTGAGGCGCTTACACAATTTCGCTCTGTCTCTCCGCGAATTAATTTCAAGGAAACGCCAATTCGCAACATTTATGGCAGCAACGTTTTCAACGAAGATGTTCAGCGGCAGCGCTTGCCCAAGGCTATCTTCAAGAAACTTCAGCAAACCATCAAGAAGGGCCTTGCACTTGATCCGACTATTGCCGATGTGGTTGCTTCCGCCATGCGCGATTGGGCCGTGGAAAAAGGTGCCACCCACTACACCCATCTGTTTTATCCGATGACCGGTCTTACCGCTGAAAAACACGACAGCTTTGTTTCCCCTGAAGGTTGCAGCGCCATGCTGGAATTTTCCGGCAAGGAACTGGTAAAGGGCGAGCCTGATGCCTCCTCCTTCCCCTCCGGCGGCCTCCGTGCCACATTTGAAGCTCGTGGCTATACCGCATGGGACCCCACCTCGCCCGCTTATATTCTGGAAAATCCCAATGGCACCACACTGGTGATCCCCACGGCGTTTGTTTCCTGGACTGGCGAAGCATTGGACAAGAAGATACCGCTCCTGCGTTCCATGGAAGCTCTTTCCACCCAGGCCATGCGGGTTCTGAAACTGTTTGGCAATACCACCGCCACCAAGGTCTTCACCACCGTTGGCGCGGAACAGGAATATTTCCTTATCGACCGCAACTTCTACTTCGCTCGGCCTGACCTTATTAACTGTGGCCGTACCTTGTTCGGGGCCAAGCCGCCGAAGGGCCAGGAAATGGAAGACCAGTATTTCGGCACTATTCCGGAACGTGTACTGGCCTGCATGTTGGAAGTGGAACAGGAACTTTACAAGCTGGGCGTCCCGATAAAAACCCGCCACAATGAAGTGGCTCCCGCCCAGTACGAAATCGCCCCGATTTTTGAGGATTCCAACCTCGCCCACGATCATCAGATGCTGACCATGGAAACGCTGCGGCATGTTGCCGAGCAATATGGCCTAAGCTGCCTGCTT
>JAJYPG010000241.1 GCA_021795535.1 Planctomycetota bacterium | reverse complement strand
TGTGGTGCATCTGGCGAATCCGCCACAGGCGTGAAGCTGGTCAACATGTGCTTCATCCTGCAGGGCATTGACCAGCCGCTTGCCGGCGGGCACTTCAAATGTTCCAAAGTCATCCACAATCAGCTTGGGCATGTAAAACTCCATATAAAAATAAACCGGACAGAAGTATGCCGTTGGATCGTCGCGGATGCAAGCGGGCTTGGGTTGGCCATTGCGTCAAATCCGCATGATCGTTCGGATTTTGGTTCAAGGGGCCACCGGGTTTAACTCAATGGCGTGACAATTTTTCCGGGCCTCTGGGAGTGCGGCTGTCCTCTGCCGCCTTTCGCCAGTTCGTCGAAAGCATATCTGGCTTGTATTTTAGGCCAAAAATAGCCACTTTCCGCCCGGCCCGGAAAAATTGCCACGCCGCAACGCAATGTCCACACCCTGACAGGAAAAAAACGGCGAAAACTTGTATCCAACGCCGCACAATGTTACCCTTTAATAATCGCGGACTTTATCATGGATGATGAAGTGTTGTTCCGTGATTGGCTTAAATGACCACATTGGTTGCCGCCAGGTCGGCCAGTCAAGCAAGGATATGCCATGACACCACAGGAAATTTTTCCACCACGGTTTTCCGCTGCACGCCAAACTCCTGCTGATACGCAAACAACTTGGCGAATACCGCGACTCTCGCGCCGTGGTTTTTTAGGCGCTACCACCGCTGCTGCCCTGCTTGGCATGGCTGGCTGCGCTTCTGATTCATCCAATGCCAACCGCGGCATTTCAGAATTGCCCAGCGGTTTCATGCCCGCGGATACCTCCACGGCCTGGACCCGTCCGGATACCGGCTATGCGCCGCCCGCAAATTTCTCCATGCCAACCTATCATCCGCCCGCGAAATCTTCGATAAGTCCTGTAGTGACAGTCGGTTCCATTCCCATTATTCAACGTTCCGCATGGGCCTTGGCTGGACCAAACATGCGAACCATTCAGCCTATGAATGGTGTGCGACTGATCACCTTTCACCACACTGGCGATCCCAAGCCGGTTTATGATAGTTCCTTCGCTGGTTCTGCGCGCTATTGGGAAGAAATTCGCGAATCTCAACGGCGCAAAGGATTTGAGGACATTGGTTATCACTTTGGCATCGACCGCGCTGGCCGCGTCTGGCAATTGCGTGAACTCAAATACCGTGGTGAGCATGTGCGCGATGGGTTTGCCGCGCCACGCTGGCTCGACCAATACCGCCAATTTAAGGACAGTGCCACACATCCCTTCCATGGCCGATATATCTGGAACGCCCATAACATTGGTGTCGTTTCACTTGGTAATTTCATGATTCAATCCCCCACACCTCAACAGAAGCGGCGAATTGTGCAAATGGGCCTCCTGTTGCGGCGGCTTTATCAAATTCCCATTTTTCATTGCTACACCCATCAGGAACTTGTCGCCACGGAATGCCCGGGCAAAGGCCTGCAACCTTACATGGAATACATCCGCCGCAACAGTATTTTGTAAAACCCCGCAGGTAACACTCGCCTGCACTTGCTGAATCAATAAAACGCATCATTCTGCTGCGCATCGCCCCCCCGGCGACGGTAGAGCCTCCGCCTCGCCATGCGACATTCCTCAAAATCACAAAAAATCTGTTATAGTATTTGGACTGCCTGCTCGGGTGGCGGAATTGGCAGACGCGCCGGATTTAGGTTCCGGTTCCGAAAGGAGTGCAGGTTCGATTCCTGTCCCGAGCAATATCACGTTATGTACTTCCGTGCATACAAGCGAATTGCCCTGTATTTCCCGATGATTTTCATCTTCCATGGTTTGGCCGTTAGCGTCCGTGCGTGCCGGTGCGGGCATAGACTGCAGCGCTTTCTGCAGCGCGCCGCACGCCATTGTTTCCTGCTTGTTGCTGGTGGCCTGTGGCACGATACAGACTGCCTTGTCAAAGTCTGCGTCCACCACTTGCAGGTAATGCTTCATGGCCACCTTGGGCGAATTTCCAAGCCATGCCGTTACGGTATGAATAGGGAAGTCTTTTACAAGCTCTGTTTCCCTGCTGCTGCGAAGATTGACGAAGAGCTTGGGCCATGGTGTAACGCCCGCCCGTACAATAATCTTCTCAAGGCTTGTGCGTAAATTGATGGCATTGCCACGATACCGCTGGATGATGTATTCCTGCCCTTCCTCCGCTTGAGTAAAGGCATCTTCCAGAGCCAGCCGGATTTCCGGAAACAAGGGAATTACCCGACTTGCTTTGCCTTCGTGGTGGCTTGTCTTGGGGGATGGAACCGTCAGCCGTGAACGCCCCCAGTCTACATGGCCCCATTTCAGGGACAAGACTTCACTGGGGCACCGCAGGCCACCGTATCGCACCAAACAGACTATTGCTCGCCAAGTGGCATCAGGACAATTTTCGATGATGGCTTTGGTTTCCGCCTGGGTAACGAAACGGAATTTATCCGGGTTGCTCCGCACGTCCGTTGCCATGCCAAGGAAAGGATTATCATCAATGAGCTTGTATCGCTGGGCCACGTTGAATATCTGGCGGCACATACCAATGCGGCGGCGGATTGTGTTGTCTCCGAGGCCGGATTGTTCCAGTGTCAGCCGCAACTTGTCCGCATCCGCTGGGCCAATGTCACGCAGCGTTGTGTTTGCTCCAAAGCAAGCCACCAGATTATCGCGTGCATCCGTATACCAGCGTTTGGTACTGGCCCCAATGTCGGTGCGGCCACTGATGACGCCATCCACAAAGGCCTTTAACGCGGACTTGCTGCGCTCGCGGGCCTTCACCAGCCCAGCCTTCGCCAACTTGTCATGGGTTTCATCCGGCAAGGTGCCAAGCCATTGCGCGGTTTCCGATGGCGCGGCGGCTTGCATCAGGCGGGCATTAAGCAAGTGTTCAACGTGCAGGCGGAACAGTTCTGCCGACTTGCGAGTAACAGGCCCCAGCCGGATCGTTTTGCGGACTTCATCCACGTAAAATTGAAGGCCACGGGTCCCGTTACTTTTGGTGAAAAGCGTTGCCATAGTTAATTCCTTTCATGCGTGAGAACCAGCCCCAGCCGCTTAGCGAGTTTTGCGGCAACATCCAACCGCAGGCTTGTTTCGCCCGCCATGAACCGGCCAATAGAACGGGCTTCAACGCCGGTATCTTTGGCCAGCCGGTAATATGAAATGTCGCTTGTTTTAATTGCGGACTTCAATGCTTTTTCAATATCGTTGTTCATAATGGCTTATTATCCTTTATTCTTATTGTCTTGTCAAGTTTTGAATCAGTTTTTATTTTCAACGGCCTGAAAGTCAACCAGTGGTTCAGCAATGCAGCCACGGCCTTCTAATGCAGCCTGTTCGGCTGTTTCAGGCATTGTTTCGCCTGTTTGGCCAATTATGCGGGTACATCGCAAGTTGTATGATCGGCCCGCAAGCCGGTTTCCACGGCCAGCCACCCACGCCGACAGTTCACGGTAGCCCCAGACCCTGCGTCTGCCGAGGTGAGAGCCAGGTGGGATGCGACCTTGGGCCAAAAGCTGGAAAAAATGGGACTCGGATATGCCCAGCAGTTTCGCTGCGTCATGGGCGCCTACGGTCAGTGGTGCCTACCCATGGCCTGATGGCGGCTGTTTTTGCATTTGCTCCAGCGGCGGCTGATGGCAATCTGGCGGGTTTTCTTGCGATACGTTTTTCATTATTGAGTCTCCTTATTTGGGTGTTGTTTGCTTTGGTCAATGAGCGCCAAGATGTCCCGCCGGTCGTAGCGGGTGCTGCGCCCAATCCGCACAGCGGTTAATTTGCCAAGTCGTTTTAAATTCCAGATCGTGCGCTCGCTGACGCCGGCGGCACGGGCCGCCTCCCGTACGGGAAGGAACTCCGACATCTCTGACATGGCACTGACATCAAGACTGCCAGATGTGTCAGGGTCAAGGCACGGCCGCGT
>JAJYPG010000240.1 GCA_021795535.1 Planctomycetota bacterium | reverse complement strand
CCGCGACTTGATCTGCCGCGGCCTTCTTTGTTTCTGTTTGCGTTCCCGCACTTCTGGCCAGGCAGGTTGCGGTTTTTCGGGCTTTTATTTGCGGCCAGAGATGTTTTTATGGCAGCGAATGAAAAGACACATAAATATATCAACAATAGATTTGGCATCAGGGCCACAGAAACATCAAATATCCGGGTTTTTCCGCCGAGTGGACCGGAGGCACAATATCCGGCCCAACAAACCATCGCCAGACTTACGCTTCAATCGCCAGGTTCCAGCACGGCCATAAAGGCCTCTTGAGGAATTTCCACACGGCCCACCTGTTTCATGCGCTTTTTACCTTCCTTCTGCTTTTCCAGAAGTTTGCGTTTTCGGCTGACATCACCGCCATAGCATTTGGCGGTAACATTCTTGCGCATGGCGCTAATGGTTTCCCGAGCGACCACGCGTGAACCGATGGCGGCCTGCAAGGGAACTTCAAAGAGATGCTTGCCAATTTCCTGCTTTAGCTTGCGAATAATGGCACGGCCGCGCGATTCAGCTTTGTCACGGTGTACAATAAGGCTCAGGGCATCAACCGCTTCACCATTGACCAGAATATCCATACGCACAAGATTGTCGGCCCGGAAACCGATCAGGTCGTAATCCAATGTGCCGTAGCCGCGGGTGGCGGTTTTCAGCCGGTCAAAGAAGTCAAAAATGACTTCAGCCAGCGGCATTTCATATTCAATAATAACGCGCGACTGGCTAAGGAATTCGGTCTTGCGGTAAATTCCACGGCGATCCTGACAGAGTTTGGAAATATCGCCAATATTTTCAGCCGGTACAATGATACTGGCTTTAATCATCGGTTCGCGAATTTCTTTGACCTTGCTCAAATCCGGCAGACCCGAGGCGCTGTCAATCATTTTAATGATGCCATCATTAAGCATAATTTCATAAGGTACGGTCGGTGCGGTCTGCACCACCTGAACCTTCTGTTCACGTTCCAGACGTTCCTGCACAATTTCCATGTGCAGTAGGCCAAGGAAGCCGCAGCGGAATCCAAAGCCCAAGGCATCGGAATTTTCCGGTTCAAAAGTGAAGGAGGAATCGTTAAGGCGCAGACGCTCAAGTGCCTCGCGCAGTTGTGTGTATTCGGTATCTGGTCCGGGATAAAAATCACAATAGACCATCTGTTTGGGCGGGCGATAGCCGGGAAGGGGTTCGGCGGCGGGATTGGCGGCATCGGTGACAGTATCGCCAATGGTTACATCGCTAAGGGTTTTGATATTGGCCACCAGAAAGCCGACTTCGCCAGATTCCAGAGTATCAACATGAATGGGTTTAGGGGAAAATTTTCCAAGGTCGGTGATCTGATGGACGGTCTGTTTGCCCATCAGGCGAATTTTCTGGCCAATGCCCAGCCGCCCATTCATCATACGCACATAAACAATAACCCCGCGATAGTCATCATATTTGCTGTCAAAAATAAGAGCCTGGAGCGGTTTGGCGGCATCGCCACGCGGACCAGGCAGTCTGGTACAGATAGTTCGAAAAAGCTCTTCAACACCCAGGCCGCTTTTGGCGGAAACGCGGATACAGCTTAACGCGTCAATTCCCAGAACCTGCTCCATTTCCTCGGCCACCTCATCCGGGCGGGCACTGGGCAGATCAACCTTGTTTATGACGGGAATAATTTCCAGGCCGGCCTCTATGGCGGCATAAGCATTGGCGACAGTTTGCGCCTGCACGCCCTGTGTGGCATCCACCAGCAGCAAGGCACCTTCGCACGCCTGCAACGCCTTGGCCACTTCATAATGGAAGTCCACATGGCCTGGCGTGTCAATCAGATTAAGCATGTACGGAACGCCATCAAGCGTGTAACCAACGGTAACAGCACTGGCCTTGATGGTAATGCCGCGTTCGCGTTCCAGGTCCAGGTCATCAAGAAACTGGGCCTGCATTTCCCGATCGCTGATGGCACCGGACATCTGTAAAAGCCGGTCCGCCAGCGTTGACTTGCCATGATCAATATGGGCCACAATGCAAAAGTTGCGAATTTCCATCAGATGTAGAAGCCTCTAACCACCGCGAGGATACCCCCCCGCTGACCCACCATTTTAACGGAAACTCAACCATTTGCGCAATCCATGAGGGTGGACGGCACGGGACGGGGAAATTGCACACCCTATGACACCGCTTTTCCGGGCCAGAAACACAACGGCCCAACCTCCGGAATGTCTCAATTGCATCTGTTCGAGTATTTTTGATGGAGTGACGCACAACGTCTGCGGGCCTCAAACATCGCGCAGGGCCTGCTCCAGTGCCGTACCCGTGCTGGCCAATAAAAGGGCCACATGCGCATTTTGATCCACTTGGCGTTCCGCCAGATGACAAATACCCAGACATTGCTGGACAACCGCAGGGTCAAGACCGCGTTGCGTGGACGGCACAGGCGCGGCAATTTTACAACCAACCGCATTTCGCAGACGATCATCCAGCCAGTCGGCCACGAAACCGAGCATCGTCATAACGCCATCACGCACCAGCCGATCGCGCGAGGCAAGCGGATCAAGCTTCAAACCCATCTTCGCATATTGTTCAGCACATTGGCTCAGAACATCGGCCAGAGCCATGCCACCTGCCTGCCGCGAAGAGAGTTTATCCAGCACCATGCCCAGCGAGCCTATCCAGCGCAAAACCGGCGGCCCATCACCTTGCAGCACATTGGGTTTGGCCGCTTTCGCCGGTTTTTTACCTGTCGGCCTGCTCTCTTCTTCACCAGATTCAACTTCCACCTCCGCGGATAGCCATTGCATGGCACGTCCCAGACTTCCCTCACTTAATCGCGCCAGTTGACGGGCCTGAACTTCATTAAGTCCGCGGGCCATAAGTGGAGGAACCAGCACAGCCAACGGCAACGACCGGAATTCAACAAGTTGCGATCGGCTGCGAATGGTGGACAGCAGGTCCAGCGGGCTGGCGGTTATAAGCACAATATAGGTTTGTGAAGGCGGTTCCTCCAGGGCCTTAAGCAGCGCATTTTGTGCGGCAATCTGCATTAGATCGGCCTCATCAATAATAAACCACTTGCCACGCCCCAACTGCGACCGCGTATAGAGTTTGGACTCCACACGATTTTCCGGAGAGGCGTTGCCGGTTATTTCACCGCGAATAACATCAATGCCCAGTGTTGTCGCCTTGGATTTTCCAGATCGATCATGAAACCTCGCCAGTTTGCGACTGATGGAATGAAGATCGGGATGCGCTTTGGCATCCATGGCCCGGCAGGACGCACAAACGCCGCAGGCATCGGTGAGTTGAAATGATGGTTCCAGCAGAGGAAAAAATAACCGGCCATCATGCTGGTTGGAAAAGCGGCGCGGGCTTTGGCACATACTGGTTTTGGCCAGGGCGACAGCGGTGGAATATTTTCCCACGCCCATCGGCCCGGCGAACATCCAGGTGGAGGCCATTCGCCCCCCCGCCAGCACACGCTGCAAGTGCGTGATGGCGGTCGGCTGGCCTTGAATATCTAGTATGGAACCAATCATCTGTGGCTGTATCCAATTTTTCTCACCGTCCGCCGATGCAACGGAAAGCTTTCTGGAAGAGCAAAATAATTCCCTTGAGCATTAATGCCCGAAGAGTGTTGGCAGATCGTTAAAAATAGTGACATATAAAAACAGTCCCCCAATCAGGGCAATGCCGACGACCTGAATGGCGGTTTGTACTTTTACCGGCAGCGGTCTTCCGCGGAATTTTTCCACAATAAGCAGCACAAACAGACCACCATCCAAAATAGGCAAAGGCAGGAAATTAATTTCCGCGACATTCACGGAAATAAGCCCCAGAAAGAAAAGCAGGTACATGAATCCATTACTTTCAATTTCATAGCCATATTTGGCAATGCCAATAACGCTGTGCAACTGGTGCGGGGAAATGGACCCCACGCCCAA
>JAJYPG010000239.1 GCA_021795535.1 Planctomycetota bacterium | reverse complement strand
GGTCAGGCGACTTTTGAACGGGAGTCCATAAAGCACAATGCGCGTCTGTCAATTACGCCCCGGACAGACTCCATTCACTCGTGAAACTGTAGTGGCCGGACACGAGTTCCAACTCCGCCAGTTGCCCTTGAACTGACAGCACTTTCACTCCGAACGCATGAGCCGCAGGTTTGCCGCTTTCCCTGACCGCCGCGGGATGATGCGCGGGCATAAAAAGCCGAGCTGTGGTGTTAATGGGAACATCCACATTCACCGCAAGTGTGCCATGGCGCAACTGCCAGCCACACGATATTTTCCCGCTTATCGCCTCATATTCCGCCCTGGCCCAGTTGAGTCCGCGACCCGGTGTTGGCCGCAACAGAATTTTCTGATAACCCGCGGTCTGCGTTTCAATACCCGCTATGTTCTTGTAGAGGTATTGCCCCACAGCACCAAATGCGTAGTGATTGAATGAATTCATGGTAATTGAGGCAAATCCGTGCGACTTGCTCCAGCCATTCCAGCGTTCCCACATGGTTGTCGATCCACCTGTTTTGACCTGGTAAAGCCACGATGGAAGAGTTGATTGGAACAGCAGTTTGTAGGCAACGTCATCATGCCCGGCCAGATGCAGCGCCGGCAAAAGTCGCGGTGTACCAATGAAACCCGTGGCCAAATGCCAATTTCGGTGCCGGATGTCCGCGACAAATTTTTCCGCCACACGCTTGCGCATATTTTCCGGAACCAGATTCATCGTGAATGCAAGAGCAAAGCCCGTCTGGCTGCTTTGCCTGATTGTTCCATCAGGCAGAATCAGCTTGTCCACGAAAGCCTGTTTCAATGCCTCATGCAAATGATGGTAGTGTTGGGCATCGTCATGTCGTCCTATGGCTGTGGCCATTTCCGCCATAATTTCGGTCAGCATGGCATAATAGGCGGTGCCAATAACCTGCATGCTCGCCCCGCCGCCCATGTTCAGCCAGTCGCCAAATCCTTGCGCGGTCATGATGTTGTTATGGGTAAGGCTCGCGGGGTACTTAAAGTAACGCTTCATGGCCGGATAATGCCGCTCAATAATGCGGGTATCGCCAAAGTTTCTGTAAATTTGATGCGTACAGATCAGCGCCGCATCGCCCCAGGCCGTCACGCCGTTGTCGCCCCACACGCTCGGTGCCACATCGGCAAATGAACCGTTGGCCGCCTGCGAATCCTGGCACAACGTAACGAGCCAACTGGTAAAAAAGGCGGCCACATCAAAGTTAATAGTACCGGTTGGAATAAAAAATTGTGTATCTCCCGTCCAGCCCAGCCGCTCGTCACGTTGCGGGCAATCCGTTGGTATGGAGATATGATTCCCGCGTTGCGACCAGATAATGTTGCGGTAAAGCTGATTGATGGCCGGACTGGAGCAGGCAAAATGCCCAGTGCGCTTAAAATCGCTGTGAATAACCACGCCCGTGAGGTCACTTAATTCCGGATTGTAATCCAGGCCGCGCACTTCCACATAGCGAAAACCATGGAAAGTAAAAGCCGGTTCCAGTATTTCCTCGCCATTTCCCTTGAGATAATAAACATCCGTCGCCATGGCACCGCGCAAATTGGATGTATAGGTCGTACCATTTGGATTTTTCGTCTCCCCATGGCGAATCACGATCTTCCGCCCCGCCGGACCGCGCACCTTCAAACGCACCCAGCCGACCATGTTCTGCCCCATATCAAAGGTATGCAGACCGGGCCGCGGTTGGGTTAATTCCCGCGGCGCAATTTTTTGTGCAACGCGCACCGGTTCGTTAGGAATAGCTTGAATTTCAGGATTCAGACCGCGGGTTTGCGTCCCCTGGGCCTGATATCTGGCACGAATAATTTTCAACTTTTCATTGGTCTGCCCCAGCGCAAGGTTCTGATTTTCAGGAATATCCATGGAATAAGGCTTGCCCCCCAAGGTAAAACGCACATGCAGCATCTTCACCCGATTCGGTGCCGGATCACGCCCGAAAAGCGAGTTGGAAACGGTCAAAAACAGCCGATTGTCATGTATTGCCTTACGCAGTGTCTCTGTAACATCCACAGACAATGGCGATCCGCCGGATCGCACACCTGTATTGACGAACGTCCATTCCCCATCGCCAAATTCCGGCTGGTCCCAACCACTTATGTCCAGTTGATTGTCTATACAGCATCCGACATATATATCATTGTACCGTATTGGACCGTATGCGGCTTTCCAAGTCTCATCGCTGAGAATGTGCCTCTTTGTGCCATCCGCAAGCTCTATTTCCAACTGCGCCGCGAAACGCGGCACCCCGCCGTAATGCCGACGGCCACCCGCGCCCACATTCCCCGCAAACCAGCCATCGCCCAAAATTGCGCCAATGGCGTTTTCTCCTTCCTTAAGCGCATGGGTAACGTCATAGGTGTTGTAATAAACGCGGCGATGATAATCCGTCCATCCCGGTGTCAGGTAGTCCTCACCCACCACCTGGCCATTGATATGCGTCTTGTACAGGCCCAAAGCTGTCGCATAAAGCGTCGCCCGCCTGACTGGGGCACCGAGATGAAAGGTATTTCGCAAATAACGGGCGGGCGAATATGTATGAGCGGCCTGCGACGACGTTCCCCACAAAGGAGCTTTCATTTCCTCTGCGTCAATCCAGGTCGCGTCATTATAATTGCTGTTCTGCCAGCCGACCGGAGCCACAAGCGAAACCTTCCACTTCCCCCCGACGGGAATTACCAGCGGATCGCCCGCGACAAATTCAATAACCAGCCGACCAATCACACTGGGGGGATAGCCGTCCTGCTGGGTTACTTCAATGGTGGCAACATTGTCGCCTGCGGTCAATAGTTTGGTCACATCCAGCAACGCGGCGAGTTCCCAGCGGTAGGCCCGGCCCGCAATCTGACCATTCACGCGAATCAACGCATCATCGTCACACGAGGCGAAAAATGTCGCTCGACGAATTTCACGGTCCGACGGAATCGCAAAAAGGTGTCGAAAATATGCCGGCGGTGTGGCCAAGCCCGACTCCGGTGGCGGAGCCGGTTGCCAAGTTACATTGTCAAATTTCCAGAGGCTGGCCGGGACACGCGTCCATTTAATGCCGTTAAAATTAATCAGAGGCGCATCCTGTGCCGATCGCGTACCAATTTCATTCAAAGCATCAAATCCAATCCACTTGGCCTTCCATTCACTTTTTTTCAGCAGCCCCATGGTCCAGCAGGCCGCATCGCTCCATGGTCCGGCCACACCAGCCTGGTTGTATATCCGCACCTTCCACCAGCACTGTTGCCGCGAATCCAGCGCTTTGCCACCATAGACAATTTGGTTAGTCTGTGTGGAGAAGACCTTGCCGGACGCCCATAAGTCACCCTTGTCCGCCGCAAGCAACTCTGGTGAGCTGGCCACCAGAATGTCATAGGCGCTTTGACTTTGCCCACGAAGGTCGTTCAGAGTTGATTCCAGCAGCCAACTGAATCGCGGCAGAGCTTCGCCAATACCCAAGGGGTTAACCCGATACTCGCAGCGCAGATACATTGGCGTAAGGGCGGGCGCGGCATTGCCTGGCTCCGCCAATGCCGCCGAGGCACCCAGTGTCGTGGCCGCAGTGGCAGCGAGTAGTCCCATCCCCAGAACCTCGCTCCGATTTAAGTTCGCTGGGCTTGCTGGCGGCAATGCCGCATCACCGGTTGAACAGTTTTTGGCATTCGTCGGAAATATCCTATCTTCTGTGAACATTTTCGATACCTCTTTTTATCTTGTTTATTCCTGGTCCATCCGGCGGCCCGGTCGAATTAGTCTAAACGCAGGGCTCATATTTTGCACTTTGCAATACATACGTTTGTGGCCCGGATTAAGTTTTTCCCGGATTTTACCCATCCGCTCTATCGTACACCGCCAATTTTCAGGGAAATGGGGTGCGACGGTGGCGGTGGGATCAACATCTAGTCGTGGATTTCC
>JAJYPG010000238.1 GCA_021795535.1 Planctomycetota bacterium | reverse complement strand
TTCGTGCAAGCCGATCCACACCACCGCTCCACCCGGACGCGTCGCATCCAGCGACTGCTTTTTGGTAACTTGCGATCCCACCGCATCCACAACCAGATCAAAACCTTCCCCTCCCGTGCTTTCCAGCGCCACCTTTACCGGATCCTCGTCGCGGGGATTTATGCCGCGGCCTGCACCGAGACTTTGGGCTATTGCCAGTCGTTGGGGAGATAAATCCACCACCTGGGTACGGCAGCCCAATAAGGCTTGAAACGCTTGTTGCGCCATCAGCCCAATGGGACCCGCGCCAAGCACCAGTACGGTCTGAGGCTTCCGATCTCGCATGAGGTTGACCATATGCACACCGTTGGCCAGTGGTTCGGCCAGACACGCCGCCTTCGCAGGCAGTTTATCAGGCCACGCAAGCAAACTCCGAGCCGGCGCGGTCACGAACTCGGCCAATGCTCCACTTCGGTGCATTCCAAAGATCTCTCGCCGCGCACACAGATGCGCATCACCGCGACTACAGCATCGGCATTGACCGCAAGGTACCAGAGCGTTACTGACCACTTTTTCGCCCGTTGCAAATCCGCGTACATCTCCGCCTCGTTTCACGACGGTCCCGCAAAACTCGTGACCCATAATCAGAGGCGGCGTACGGCGCGGGCTTTGGTTCTTAAATGTCTCCAACTCGCTGCCACATATTCCACATGCCGCCACGCGCAGCAACACCTCATCGCGCGCGGGAACCGGCTCCGGTTGATCGCCTATTTCGAGATGGCCGTAGGCACCATAGAAAAGCACTTTCACCTTTGCACCTCTTTTGACATGCGCAAAACATGACTCCTTTATCTCAAGCCTTGCGGCGTATACACAAACCTGTAGTGTCCCGGCCCGACATGCGCAACGATCTCCCCATTGATGCGGGCCACACCAAGTACGCCGGAAACATGTGGTGTGAGTTTTCTTTCATTGCAAAGAATTTTTGCATTGTCCGTCCCCACCAGCGTGACGATGGCCGAACTGGCCGCTGGAACTGTTATCTTCACATGCAGTTCCTTGCCGTGCCACCGCCAGGAGCTTTCAATCCGCCCGAATCGGCAGTCATGCTGTGCCTGCACCCATGGCAACGCTCTGACCGGGTGCGGCTTAATAAGAATGGTACGGAAACCCGGCGAATACCAATCGGGTTTTATTCCGGCCAAGTCGTTGTACATCCAACCCAGAATAGAGCCAAACGCGATGTGATTCAGCGATCCGGACTGCAGACTCCAGACTTCATACAGTGTGGTGGCTCCATGCACGATCCAGTTGCCATAACTCGGATAAGTGGTTTGGGTTGCGATCCGGTAAGCCAGTTCGGTGTGGCCGTATCGGCTCAAAACCCGAAACAGACATTTATCGCCCAATATTCCAACATCCAGATGGTTGTGATGCGCATGAATATTCTCCACCAGATGCTGAACCACCGCCCCCCGCCAGCCGGTTGGCACTAATCCATAATAGAGCGGCATGGCTTGGGCAGTTTGTCCGCCGTTGCTGTAGATTCCATGTCCTTTATAGAATTTGGCGTTGAACGCTTTTTGTATGGCTGCGGCGTCGGCGGAAAATATCCGTGCGTCGCCGGTTTTGCCCAGCACGCCAGCCATGCGGGACAAAAGAATCGCGTCGTGATAGAGGATGCAGGTAGACGTTAAGGAAACGGGCGGCTCGTGGCCGGGACTCACCCAATCGCCGATGCCGTAGGAATCCGCGAGAATCCAGCTTGTTGCATGCGCGATGGTAAAGAGAAAATATTTCTTTATTCCGTGATAATGCTTTCGCAACGCCTGCCCGTCACCCTGATATAAATATTGATACCACGCAATAAATTCGTAGGCGGTGTCCCAATCCACAGCATCGCCGTCGCCCCAGTAGCTGCCCCATCCGTTGGATGTTGGAATAATCACAGACAACGAACCATCCGCCGTTTGATTATCCCGGAAATCGTTTAGCCATTTCGCATAGCCAAGCTGATTGTCGTAGGTAAACATCCCCTGCACCGCCGCCAACCAAGTGTCTCCAGTCCAGCCGTTTTTCTCGCGCGAGGGGCAATCCATCGGGCGGCCAACAAAGTTGGAGCAATAGGAATGATTTGTAGCGTCCGCAATGGCATTGAGCAGCGGATTAGCGCTCCAAAATTTACCAGCCCTCCGAAATGGCGTATAAACAAAATCTGCCTCAATATGAATGATATCCTTTCGCGAGGATAGTCCGTTGATCTGCACATACTGAAAGCCGTTGTATGTGAAGTCCGGATGATAGGTAAAGGGATTGCCACTATCGGGAATGTAGGTCTCGGTCTGGAACGATCCGGTATAAACAAGCCCTTTTATCGCGGATTGATCCGCAAGTCCATTGGCATGGACTCGTTCGGCATATTTCATTACCACGGGCACGCCCGGCGTGCCGCGGGCCGTTAAAGTCATCCAGCCAGACATATTTTGCGGAAATTTAACCACAAACACATGTGGATGCGGCTCGCTGATGGATACCGGTGCAAGCTGCTGCATCACCCGGCACGGCGGCATGAGTTGTGAGGTAAGTCGCCCCGCAGGCGCTTTTACAATTTGTGCTAAAGGATAACTTACCAATTTTCTTTTAGGGTTGTTCCACCCATGAATTTTCAGAGCGGAGTCATAGACCTCGCCGTTGTATACGCCATCGGACAGACGCGGTCCGGCCGCAGCCTGCCAGGAGTTGTTGGTGACAATCCATTGCGCCTTCCCGCCGGGTGTCTGAAGCAACAGGTTCATCCGTACCTGTGGCCACGCCCGCCATGGCGCTTTGTTCCAATCCCACACATCGGACTCAATCACGTTGAACCAGCCGTTTCCCAATTCAATAGATATGACGTTACGACGTCCTTTTCGCAAAAGCGGCGACACATCAAAAGTCTGATATGGCACTGTCTTGGAATAATCGTATAAGGTGGATTCCAACTCGCCATTGCCGATTTTATGACCGTTGATCAGCACTTTCCAGAAACCAGGACATGCCATATACAAATAAGCACGGCTCGTTGTCGCTGGCGCATGGAACACCTTTCGAAAAATCGGACATGGTTCCTTCTGTCGCCATTTCGGGCGCATCATCGCCGGACTGGTTTGCCCCCATGGACTGCCACCCCACGGCGTGAGCACTACGGCCTTGTCTTGCGGCGGCGCGCCGCCGATCCAGTCCGCGCCTTTCGCGATTGGAACTGCTGACCATTTGGCGTCCGTTAAAATTTGTTTGCGGAAATTATTGGTGCCGCGAATATAGAGCTTGGCAATCACGCCCGACGCCTTCGCCTGTACGCCCTGATTTTGCAGCAGCACCGCTATCCGGTTTTTTCCCGCACGAAGATAGCGGGCCACTTCCAAGACAGCCGGTTTGAACCAAGGTGCTGCAAAACCGGCCGTCACAACACGCCCATTGATGGCGACCTTGCAGGCACTGTCACTTGCGATAACCAGCGTGCAATGGGAAAGCTTCTCGCTTTGAGGAAGTGTAAACTCCCGGCTCAGCACATACAGTCCGATTGGGGCAAAAAACGAAACGGGTTTCGCCACACCTTTCGGTAGAATCCAATTCGCATGTTTCAGGCTTACCGGTCCCGGCAGTCCTGCAAGTTCCGCTGGAAGCGCAATGCCGTAATGGGCGTTGAATCCATCGGCATAAAAAGAGTTAGTGATATGCGAATGATAGCTGATCCAATCACCCCGCCAGTCGCTGGTCTTCAGCGGCCCGGTCATCCAGCTTGCGACCTGGCTCCATTTTGATTTCCAGTTGCGATTGCCCCACACCCGCACACGCCAGTAATAATGCGTGTACGGCTTGAATGCCGGACCTTTATATTGCGGCAAAAAATCCCGATTCTCCGCCACTTTGCCCGAATTCCAGATCAGATCAGACCCACTGCCAAGTTCAGATTGCGATGTGGCCACCTGAAT
>JAJYPG010000237.1 GCA_021795535.1 Planctomycetota bacterium | reverse complement strand
TTTGATGGGTGGGGGCAAAATCATATTCCACCGCATAGCCCCACTTTAGAATTTTCGCGTGCTCCAGCCCCACAATGGAATGGACAATCCGCTCCTGCACATCCATCGGCAGCGAGGTTGATATGCCGTTGCAGTAAATTTCATCGGTGTCCAGACTTTCGGGTTCCAGAAAAATCTGATGCTGTGTTTTATCCGCAAATCGCACGACTTTGTCTTCTATGCTTGGGCAATAGCGTGGCCCGCGGCTTTGAATCTGGCCGCTGTACATGGGGGCGCGGTGCAGATTGTCGCGAATTAAATCATGCACCACCGGGTTGGTGTGGGTTATGAAGCAGGGGACTTGCGGTAAAAGCGGAAATATGGATGCAAGGGGGGAACGCGGTGTGCCTGACAAATAACTGAATGGAACCGGTGGGGCATCGCCCGCCTGCGGTACAAGACTGGAAAAATCAATGGAATCGCGTGCCAGTCGCGGCGGCGTTCCGGTTTTCAGTCGGCCCAGTTCAATGCCCAGCCTGGCCAGGGCGAGAGAAAGGCCAATGGCACTTTTTTCCCCCACACGTCCACCTTCGGTTTTTTTCTCGCCAGTATGCATCAGGCCGCGCAAAAATGTGCCCGTGGTCAAAATAACAGAGCGGCAGGCGAGTTCCTGTCCGGATTTTAGCCTTAACCCGAGTATAGTCCATTGTTCGTGGGGTTCGTGCGGGTTGGCATCCGGCTGTGAATGGATCGTTGAATTGCTTCTCTTGCTGGAGGTAGGTTCCGCCAGCAGGTCATCCACAATACCTTCAATAATGGTCAGATTCGGGCAATGGGCATTGAGAAGTTGCTGCACGGCCAAGGCGTAGCGGTATTTATCCGCCTGGGCACGCGGCGACTGGACCGCCGGCCCCTTGGACTTGTTGAGAATGCGGAACTGAATTCCGGTGGCATCTATCGCGTGGCCCATGAGTCCGCCCAAGGCGTCAATTTCACGCACCATCTGCCCCTTGGCCAGGCCGCCAATGGCGGGATTGCAACTCATGCGGCCAATGGCGTGTCGGTCCATGGTAACCATGGCGACGCGGCCAATTCCGGCAAGCATCCGGGACGCGGACCATGCGGCCTCCACCCCGGCGTGTCCGCCGCCAACCACCACCACATCAAACGAGCCAGCGGGCGAAGTTGAAGGCGGCGTAGCGATCGGAATTTCCGTTAAGCAGTCTGGCAGCGAATGGGGGGTCATGGTTTCCGTCAAAATCAAGTCATGGCAAACGGCAACGCATTAAGCCTCCGATGCCGTTTCGCGGCTTGCGGAATGAGTTGGCCCTTGCCCGAATTTATCAAAGTGCAATTATACCGCAGCGGCGAGAAAATCCACTCATCCACGATTGCCGTCCAATTCCGCGAATGTGCGCTGCGCGGCCATTATTCCGCGGATGGCTGCGGGGAAACCGGCGTATAGCGCCAATTGCATAATTATTTCCACCACTTCCCGTCGCGCAAGCCCGGCCTTGAGTCCGGCGCGAATGTGTGCCTGAAGTTCATCGCCGGTATGCCCCAGGGCCACCAGCGCGGTAATGGTGGTAATTTGCCGGGCACGCAGATCCAAACCGGGGCGGCTATAAACCTCGCCAAATCCGAATTCAATAATCCATTTTTTCAAATCCGGAGCGATCCCATCCAATTTGCCCAGCACAGCCGGACCATAATCACCATGAATGGCACGCAATCTGGCAAGGCCGGCTTTTTCGCGGGAATATTTCCCGCGGGCTGGTGCGATGGGCGTATTGGAACGGGGTTTATGCTTCACGGATTTCTCCATTCAGTGTCGAGCCGGACCCGCCGCTCCGGCCTTGCGGAACAGGCATTTCATGGCGGGAAGGCCGCATCATTTTCCGCCACGGCCAAAATCCGTTGTGGTGGTTTTGATTCATGCCCGTATCATCTCGTATAATAAGCGACGGCTTGGCGGAGCGGAAATCCCGTCAGCGGCGGATATTACAGGTCTGTTGGTTTTTTGCCCGCAGATACTGAAACTAAATCAGGAGAAACGGATTCATGGCGGGAATGACCTTAACGGAAAAAATACTGGCCAAACATTCCGGTCGCGCGCGGGTCAGCCCGGGTGACAATGTGTGGGTGAATGTTGACATTCTTATGACGCACGATGTCTGCGGCCCGGGCACCATTGGCATTTTTCACGAGAAATTCGGTCGTCAGGCCAGGGTGTGGGACAAGGAACGTGTGGTAATCATCCCGGATCACTACATTTTCACGGCGGATGACAAATGTCACCGCAATATCCAGATTTTACGTGACTTTGTTCGCGAGCAGGGCCTTCCATACTACTACGATCCGGAATTTGTGAAGAATCAGCCGGGCATGCCCAATCCGTATCTGGACCCGACCAAAACCCGCTACAAGGGGGTTTGCCACAAAGCTTTGCCGGAAGAGGGGCATGTGCGCCCGGGCGAAATTCTGCTGGGAACCGATAGCCACACATGCACCGCTGGCGCCTTTGGTCAGTTTGCGTCCGGCGTGGGCAATACCGATGCCGCGTTCACCCTGGGCACCGGCAAAACCTGGCTGAAAACTCCATCCACGATGAAGTTTGTTTTTCATGGTGAGATACCCCCGTATCTTACGGCCAAAGACCTTATTCTTGCCGTCATTGGCGAAATTGGCGTCGCGGGCGCCACGTACAAAACGATGTACTTTGGTGGCGAGGGAATTTCCTCCCTTACTCTGGAAGACCGCATGACCCTTACCAACATGGCCATTGAGGCCGGCGGGAAAAATGGCGTATGTGATGTAGATGAAAAGACTCTTCAATATGTTCGTCATCGCAGCCGTGGCAAAACATGGGAAGTTTTCCGGGATGACCCGGATGCCCGGTTCTCTTACCAGAAGGAATGGGACCTGGCCTCTTTTGAACCACTGGTAGCCAAACCCCACTCGCCGGACAACCGCGACACGGCCATGAATTGCCGTCATGTAAAAATTGATCAGGCTTACATTGGAAGCTGCACAGGTGGAAAAATAACAGACATGATTTTCGCGGCCAGCATTCTCAAGGGGAATAAAGTAAAGGTTCCCACATTTGTTGTGCCCGGTTCCACGGAAGTGCATGCGGACATGAAAACGCTGAATCTGGTGGGAGCGGCAAAAGGTCCCAATGAAAAGAGCATTGAGGATATCCTGCTTGATGCCGGCTGCCGGGTAGGTCCCAGTGGTTGCAGTGCCTGTCTGGGTGGCCCATCAGACACCTTCGGTCGCCTTGCCGGTACTGAGGTCTGCATCAGCACCACCAATCGCAACTTCCCCGGGCGCATGGGTTCCATGCAGGCTTCGGTTTTTCTGGCCAGCCCGCTTACGGTGGCAGCCAGCGCTCTGACGGGGCATATTACCGATCCGCGTGATTACGTCGTCAAACCCATCCAAACGGGTATGGCCGGGGTGCTGTAACGGGCACCAATAAATAAATCAAGCAGAGGGGGACGTGCAAAATCGTTGCGCGAAGATAATTTGCCTGATTGACAAAAAGCGGGCACAATGCCAGCAGAAACAGACCGCAAAAAAGAAAACAGACCCGACGGCCAGTCAGCCGACAGGGGGTTATTTGTATTGCCGCCGTGAATGGCGGCTTGGAAATAAGCGCTCTATTTTCAGTGGAGATTCCCCGTTGTATCCAATTCAGACAATCGTGTGGCCTAAGAGTCGCGGGGGTTCAGAGCGATTTTATTGAGCGTGTGCGGGCAGGTTTCGCGATCGTTCCTCACTGGCCTGTTTGGCCAACTGTTTGACGAGATCGGATTCGCCGGGTTGCTCGGTAAATTCCAGGCCTCCGTCATTACGCACGTAAATCACATACAATTTGCCGGGGCGCACGGGGCGATAATGGGCCTCGCCCTGCACCACTTCAAGCCCCATTTTCTTTCCCAGACTCGGATGTTTAAGCAGTGGCCATATTT
>JAJYPG010000236.1 GCA_021795535.1 Planctomycetota bacterium | reverse complement strand
CACGCGCAGCGTTCATGCCAGCGAGGAATTGTCCGCCCGTCTCACTCAACGGAGCCTTCCGCATCGCGTACTCAATGCGCGGTATAGCGCCGAGGAGGCGAATATTGTTGCCCAAGCCGGGAAGGCGGGAAACATTACCGTGGCCACCAACATGGCGGGGCGCGGAACAGATATACGACTGGACCCGCAGGCCAGAGAAGCAGGCGGACTTTACGTGATCGCCACCGAATTGCATGAATCCGGACGGGTGGATCGCCAACTCGCAGGCCGCACGGGACGGCAGGGCGATCCGGGCAGTAACATCATTTTCGCCAGTCTAGAGGATCAATTGTTTTCCACCCATGGCGGATCACCAGTGAAATTTCTCAAGCGATTCTTCACGGGTCCTCATCCAATCCCGGCATGGAACACCGTAATGCTGATTCGCCGGGCGCAACGGCGGGCCGAGCGCCTCGCCGCCACCCAACGAAAATCCGTCGCCTTCATGGATGAACAATTGGATGAATCGCTTGCGTTTGCCGGCAATGGCATGTAAGGCATCACGAAAGCCAGCCGCGGGAGTTATCCCGTGGCCCGCTCGACATGAATTAAACATGTACCGTCCGCCTATTTGCCGTCTTTCCTTGAGCTCTACTGTTCAACTTTCTACTGTTCTCCTGTTCTCGGAGCAGCTGCGGGAGTTATCCCGTGGCCCACTCGACACGAATTAAACATGTACCGTCCGCCGCAGCAAACCGCCTTGGCATTGAACCAGTCCCGCAAATAATGATGGATTCATATATCTGTAAAAACCGAAGTAGTTTTTGCACTGGCTCTTATGACAGTCCATCCAATGAAACAACGGGGAACTCACCATCATTGTCCGCTGTTTGCCGTGGCCGGGACGATGGCCACGCGGTCAAATTCCAGCAGTGTCCCTTTGTCGCGTTCAAATTTCACCATGTCAATGTTGTAGCTGGTCAGTGTTTGCGCCTCGGTGATTTGCACCTGTGTAAGGTCCTGCTGGGCGTTAAGCTCAAGTTGTAAAAATGTCGGATCCAATGCCTGGCCGGAAAGCTCCTCCACTTGCAATCCGTGCAGGACGGCGGCGGCGGATTTGCGGCGGCGGCGCGCCAGACGTATCTGCCGCCAGTCGGCGGTAAGATTCACCAGATCACTGGCGACATCCCTTGCAATGTTTTGCGCGTCTTTAAGCATCAGGGTCAGAGTCTGCCGTCGCAACAATTGGCGGCGATAAAGCTCTGATCGGGCCGCCCTGTTGCCGATCGGGATGGACAGATTCAGTCCCACCGTAAAGCCTATATGCGGTGCGGAAACCATTCGATTGAACCCGCCGGAAAAGCCGCCATTGGGGGAGAGTCCGGCCGAATCGGTTGAGGCTATCAAATCCGCCTTGGGCAGCAGCGCATTTTCGGCGACACCGCGACGGATACCCGCCTTTTCCACCGCCATGCGATCGCGCCGCATGATGCCACGCTGCTGGAGCGCAGTTGCGATTTCCTGATCCAGATCAAAGGCAAAGGGAACGGCGAAGGATTTATCGGTGGGAATGATGTCCGGGCCGGGGCCAACCGGCAATGCCGGATCATTCAAAAGGGCCTTGAGGGTTTCCGATAAATCGCCAATCTGTCTTTGCGCTGTGGCCAGATTATATTCCGCGCGATCCACCGCGGCCCGCGCCTGATTCATCTGCACCGAGTCCACATCCATGTGCAGGCGATTCTTCAGTCGCCGCAGTGTCTTTTTGGCCTGATGAACCAATTGCCGTTCAAACCGCTGATCTGCCGTGGCCTGGGCAAGCTGCAGATACGTGCGTTCCACGCGCGAAACTATCTTGATAACCTCCGCACGAAATTCAGAAAGTGCGATCTGCTGGTTGCGACGTGCTATATAAATGTCGGCGTTATTCACCTGCTCGCCAAAACCACGCAATAGTGGCTGCTTGAGTTCCACGGCAATATCCGTGGTATGCGATGGATTGATGTCCGGCGGCAAACTGGCGGTGCTGTGAAAATCCTGATAATTGTCCGAGCCGATCAGTGAAACCGTTCCACCGGTGGACAAGAGCTTTTTCACGCCCACCTGGGTATTCACCTGATCTTCATTGTTGATGCCGACAGGATTAAATGAGCCGAGCGTTTGCGGGAATGGCGTAGGCTGATTCAAGTGTTGATATTGAATTCCACTTTCAAAAGTGGGATCAAACACCGCTTCGGCGGCGACAATTTGTGCTTGCGAAATCGCCGGGGTATACGATTGAATCTGGATCGAAAGATTATGCCGCATGGCGTTGGCTATTGCCTGCATGAGCGTCATGCGCACCGGCTGCTGTCGCTTTTTTGCCATGGTATGGCCATGAAATGCCGTACCGGCGGGTATGACCGCGCCCGGTGTTGCCCGGCGCGTCGATGGTCTGTATGCACCGCCGGGACTCATCTCGTGTACGCCCTGATCCACCGGCATCATGGTTGGATGCGTAAGCAACCGGCCATCTGACAGATCATGAGCCAGCACACTCTCGGCAAAACCCGCGCCGGAAGGATTCCCGCCACCCGAATCAAACGGCGACGCGCATGCGCCAATCGCCGCGCAAAGGACCATTCCCACAAGCAACGCCAGTCCGCGTCGAAAAACCGCCTGCGGTCCGCCGCTCGCAACAATGACGCAATATCTATTTCTGTCGGGCCGGCAATCGCCGGGCAAAGGTTGTGGTCTATCAAGGTTGGTCATAACGCGCAAAGTCTCACAGCCAGAGTTTCATGCGGATCCAATTAATCAGGCCGCGGGTCCATATCCATATATAGCGGCGGCTGCCGGCATTGATGCGGGCGGTGCCCTGCATGCCAGGGCGGAGCCACGCCGGGGGATGCAACAGCTCCGCGCGAACGCGAAAAATGTTTTGTTTGTGTTTCACCATCGCCAGTGGATCGATGTGCATTACGGTCAGAGAGATTTTATCCGCCGGATATGATGCAGTGGCGACGCTGCCGGTCTGGCTGGTTTTTACATACAAAATGTCTTCATCAGCAACATTAATTCGCGCCAGCAATGGTTTAACAGGTGCCACCTTGAAGAGCACCTCACCTAAATGTACCGGCGATCCTATGCGGCGCAACAGATTACCCGTGAGCACCACCCCGGAAATCGGCGATTGAATGGCCGCGTATGCGATCTGACGGTCCAATAGCCTTATTTTATCGCCAGCCCCATTCATGGAGTCATCCGCAATCTGCATATCCGCTATCTTGCCCCTGGCACGCGCCTCATCCGCCTGTTTGGCGTAGGCGGTAAATTGCGCCTGCGCCGCCGCCAGTTGATCGCGCAGTTTGGCGGTGTGCAGCTCGGCCAGCACGGTTTTATGCGCAATAATCTGATCTCCCGGACGCACCAGCACTTTTTTGATATAGCCGTCAAAGGGTGCCACAATTTGTGCCTGCCGCACCGGCTCCAGCGTAAACCCCGCGATGATATGAAATGTGCCTTTGGCAAAAAACGCCCACGCCAGGAAAATAGTGACCGCAATGGCCGCGGCTTTTATCCAGGTATGTGTCGGGCCAACCAGTTTAGCCACGCTTTTTCGCCAATCACGCAGCCATCGGGCACCGAACCAGCGGTCATATTCATACAGGTCTATCAGCCGTGGAGTCAGCAACTCCGTCACAGTTCTCAGAGTCGCCATTTCTTCGCCGGTCACATTGCGGCCCGGATCAAATTCCAGCAGCAATACACCCACGCATCCATCACGCCGCAGAGGTAGTGCGAAAACCGTGCCCGTGCCATAGGCTGAAACAATTTTTGCCGCACAACGCGTAATGGCATTTCCCGCGGCTGGCGATGGGTAGAGAATTTCCGCATCCTGATCCAGGCATTCTTCCATGGCCTCTTCAATATCCCGCACCAGTTGCATCTTCCGCAAAATCTTCTCGGTCTGGTTCATCGCCAGGACCTGCACC
>JAJYPG010000235.1 GCA_021795535.1 Planctomycetota bacterium | reverse complement strand
TGATCCACAAACCGTTGAGCTTAATCTGCGGGATGTAAAGGCCATCGGCTTTAATACTATTTCCATCCCCTTTGATCGCGGCGATAACGCTTGGAATGTACTCGATGTGCTGGCCCGTGCCCGAGAATTGGGCCTACATGTGAACCTATCGATCGCCGGGATCGACCAACTCGGCGGTGAAGCGGGAGGGCCAGGTAAATTTAATTTTAAGGCCGTGCAAAATGCAATATCCGAGCTGCACTTGGCTTCCAACGCCACGCTTTTCGCATACGATATTGCGTGGGAGCCTTTCTGGGGCCGTTATAACGCCCGGCGGCGTCTGGACGCACAGTGGCGAATGTGGATTATCCGCCATTACGGTTCGGTAAAAAAGGCGCAGGCGGCTTGGCGTTTTCCCGTACCCCGCCGGCGCGGTCAGGTTACCAATCCGCGCGAAGCCCAGATCCTGGCTGGCCGTAACGGCAAAGCCGCGGCCATGGTGCTGGCGTATCACCACTTTTTAAGTGCGCTACTGGTCCGAACCTATGGCCGCGCGGTCCGGTTGATCCACCAGGCGGATCCCCATCACCTCGTGAGTTTTCGCATGAGTATGGCCGGCTATCCCAAGGAACCGCCGGACGATTACTATGCGTTTACCGCTCTGCGGCATATTGTCGATATTTTTGAGCCGGAAGCCTATGGCCACCTCATGAGCCAAGCACCGCTGAGGGTTCGTCGCGCAGCATTCACCATTCAATATGCTCGTGCCGTCAACCCGGCCTTACCGGTTATTTATGCGGAATATGGTAACTCGCAGTGGAATAATGCCCGAGATTCAGAAAGTGCCAGCGCGGCAAAACGCACCGCCAATATTTACGCCGGATTCTATCGCACCATACTCGCGGCAGGCGGCAACGGTGCCATTTGCTGGTGGTTTCCGGGTGGATACCGTTGTGGTGAACGATCCGATTATGGCATTATCAACCCGGATCGATCGTGGCGACCGGTGACTTATGTCATCCACCATTTTGCCGCACGGATGGAAGCATCTCGCCCGCTGCCGGTGCCGCATGTGTGGATTCCCATTCAACTCGGTGATGGTCAATCTGAATACAGTATTTACAAGAGTGTCAAAAAGAAATTCTGGGCGGCCTATCAGGCTGGTAGACTGCCCGGATTGAAGGCAACTTGGATCCACGGCGTCGTGGCGGTGAGTCGGCATCATTTTGCAACTGGCGGTACACGTTAGAGTCCCCGGTATGAAGTTCTCTTTTTTTCAGGATCGCTCATGAGTGACAGGAGTTTTTAAATTGATTACATCTTGGTGCAAATATTTATTGTTTTCCGGAAGTATCTTCTTGGGTGCTGCCGCCATTTCCGCGGGCAGCGCCGCCGCGCAATCCAAGTTGCTGGGGCCGGACAATCCCGGCGAGCTTATGCCGGCCATTATGCACGCCTACCATTCCGGCGCGGGGCAAATTGTCATTCCACCCGGCGTATACAAACTGCCGGAACCCACCGGTGGATTTTATCTGGCATTCGAACACCTCAAAAACTTTCGTATCATCGGTAAAGCCGTGACATTGTTGCGGGCCGATCCCACTAAAGGCGGAATTAATTTTACCGATTGTCGTAACGTAACGCTCGACGGCATCACGTTGCGATGCGATCCAATTCCGTACACGCAGGGACGAATCCTCAAAGTGAATCGCCAGCAACATTTCCTCGATGTCCGCATCAACGCAGGCTATCAGGTCGATTTAACCAATACATCCCGGTTCAGCAGCGAACCATCCGGGTGTACTATTTTCAATCCGCAAAACTTTCGCATCATGTCGCGAACGCAGGATATTAACTCCAGTAAAGTAACGAAAATCGGCGCGCGGGAGTTTCGTATGTACGCGCATAAAACCAAGCCCTTCCTTGGCTCGGCGCGCGTGGGTGAATTATTGGCCTTTCGCAGTTTAATCCGTGAGGATATCGCCTTGGATGGATGCAGCGATATGTGTATTCAAAACGTGACAATCATGGCGGGCACAGGTTTCTGCTACCATGAAATCGGCGGAGGAGGTAACAACCGGTATATAAATGACTCCATTGTGTTCCCGCCCAAGCCACCCGGCGCGACCATTCCGCCCCTCAAGGCCTCCAATGCCGATGGCCTGCATAGTTCCATGGCAAGACATGGTCCCACCGTCATCGGGTGTCATTTTGAAGGTACCGGCGATGATGGCATCGCCATTCATGGAACATACAGCATGTTGCAGCACGCCGTCGGACGTCATTGGATCGTGTTGTTGCCGTGGCATTTGAAAAGCTATATTCAATCTGGTGATCTTCTGAAGCTATATAATCAACATGATGGATTTCTGGGGCAGGCTCGCGCGGTGACGGTCACGCCGTTGGCAGATTATCAGCCGAAACGCATCCCGGCCATCAACATGGGCTTTGATGGCAAGCCACCGCAATATTGTTATTCTGTCATTGTAAATAGGCCTATTGCCGGTGCGCGATATGCCGATCGCATCAGCGATACCAACGCCAACGGTTCCGGATTCATCGTGCGCAACTGCGTCATTGAGCACAATCGTGCCCGGGGAATGATTATCAAAGGAGATAACGGCGTCATTGAAAACAACATAATCAACGGCTCTTCCGTTGGCGGAATCGAGGTAGCTCCGGAGTTTTGGTGGAATGAAGCCGGCAGCAGTTGCCACCTGCTTATTGAAGGCAATACCATTGAGCATGTGGGATACGCCACGCTGAACTTGCCGTATTGTTTTCAAGCCGGAGCAATGAGCATCGCCGCCCACAGCACCTCCCGAACCGCGGCCTTTGACCATTCCGGAATTGCCATCATTGACAACCGATTTGTTGATAATAATGGCATTAATCTCCTGTTGGCTGATACGCAAGATGTACTGGTTTCCGGCAACCGCTTCATCAACCCCATGCGCAATGCGAACAATCGTGGAACAGGTTTCCATTTTGATGCATCCAATCTGATCTGGATGCAACAATGTAAAGACGTTCTCCTGGCGGACAACCATGTGGTTAATCCGGGGGCGTCAATGAAGAAGATTGTTGGCGTGGGGGCCCAGGTCCGTGCAATAAAGGGAGCCAATACCGGCTTTGTAGTGCATGCCGCCGGTCAAATCCAGGCGGCCACACCGGCGGCTGTGGGTAAAACACGCAATGCGGCAGCAGCAATGCCAATAATCCAGGCAACGGACACGCCAGTTGCCAAGTAATGTTTTATGTCCGGCTGGCTGGACGCCTCACGCGGGAAAAAATGCGGCGAATTGTGTTCCTGCGTCAGACCGCAGATTATTTTATGACCAATGAAATGAAAGGTAATACTATGCAATCCCAAAACTTAACGCGGCGTCAACTTTTACAGACCGCAGCCGGTGCGGGCGTGGTCGTGGCCCTGACAGGTTGCAGTGCCGATCCACAGCCGACCAGCGCGATGGTTGCACCCACAACAACATCTTCACAGTCGCTGGATCTAAACGGTGATACATGGAACATGCACGAAGAGGGTACGGCGGAAGTCATTTCCGCCATTGTGCCCGGTGCCACCTACACCGATCTGATGCGCGCGAAGAAAATTCCCGACCCCTATTACCGAGAAAACAATGGTCGGGGGGCCAGGGGTGGTTCAAATGTGTGGACGTTTCAATGGGATCAATACATCGGTGAGGTCAATCCGCAGCCCATACAGTGGGTCGCGGAAAAGAATTGGATATACCAGCGCACATTTAATGTATCAGCCGAAATGCTTTCCAAGCCCAACGTCCTGCTTAGGTGTCACGGACTCGATACGCTGGCACGCATCTGGATCAATGATTCATGGGTCGGGGACGCGGACAATATGTTCCGGCTCTGGGATTTTGACGCAAAGCCGCATTTGCGGGCCGGCCAGAACACGATTCGAATCCGGTTTGATGCGTTGACGCACTCGCCGTATGTGGCAAACAATCGGGCCGCGTACAGTAAAGAGTATGGCATAGACCTGAACAATCC
>JAJYPG010000234.1 GCA_021795535.1 Planctomycetota bacterium | reverse complement strand
CAAATCCAAGGCGCTTCCGGCGGTCCATTTACCTGTACCTTTCTGGCCTGCCGCATCCAGAATGCTGTCCACCAGGAATTTGCGGGGTTTTACCGGGTCGCGCTGTTGTAAAACATCCGCCGTTATTTCAATCAAATAGGAATCGAGTTCGCCCAGATTCCACTGCGAAAAAATATCAGAGAGTTCATCCGGAGCCAGCCCCAGCAGATGCCGCAGAAGATAATAGGCCTCACTGATAAGTTGCATATCCACATATTCAATGCCGTTATGTACCATTTTAACGTAATGGCCCGCACCATTGGCACCGATATAGGCCGTACATGGCACCCCTCCCACCACTGGTTTACCTGGTGCGGCTCCCGGCAGCGGTTTGCCGGATACAGGATCAACCTTGGCGGCAATGGCCTCCCAGATTGGCTTAAGATGCTTCCACGCAGCCGGATCACCGCCCGGCATAAGCGATGGACCGAAGCGGGCACCAAGTTCGCCACCCGAAACGCCGGAGCCAAAGAACTTGAGCCGGTCGGCATACTGCTTTTCGCGGCGAATGGTATCGTTCCAGTTGCTGTTGCCGGCATCGACCACAATGTCGTCTTTGTCCAGTCCGGCGGCGAGCAATTGATCAACTACCGCCTCCACGGCGGGGCCCGCTTTGACGAGAATAATAATGACACGCGGCTTTTTAATGGCGGAAATAAACGCGACAGTGTCCTGACAGCCAAGCAGTTTTCCAGGCGTGGAGGGATTCTCCCTGATAAATTCCTCAGTCACACTGCCGGTTCGGTTATAGACCGCAATTCCAAAGCCATGATCCGCAATATTCAGAGCAAGGTTTTTGCCCATAACCGCCAGACCAACAAGACCAACATCCGCAAGTGTTTCATTATTTGCCATGATTCGTATTAGCTCCAAAAAAACCTTATCACACGAGACATGGTAATGGAGCATGAATTGCAAAACCAGTGAACAGCGCGGCAATTGGCAAAAACCGGCAGCCGTCAAAGAGTGTATCTTCTGGTTTCCGCAGGGGTTTGGATGAATTGCACGAATCTTAGGCCGCGGATCGGAAATACCGCAGGCGCAAGGCGTTGGAAATAACGGAAACGGAACTTAGACTCATGGCCGCAGCTGCGATCATGGGGCTTAGCAGCCAGCCGGTCCAGGGGTATAAAATGCCCGCCGCCAATGGTATTCCCAGAGAATTGTAAATAAATGCCAGCCACAAATTCTGGCGAATGTTGCCCATCACACGTTGCGACAAGTCCAAAGCTTTAAGAATGCCCCGTAAATCGCCGCCCACCAGTGTAATACCGGCACTGGCCATGGCGATATCCGTTCCGGTGGCCATGGCAATACCGACGTGTGCGACGGCCAGCGCGGGCGCATCGTTGATGCCATCGCCCACCATGGCAATCAGATGCCCTTGTTTTTGCTGTGTTTCGATGACCTGTGCCTTGTCCTGTGGCAGAAGTCCAGCCACAATATCATCCAACTTGAGTTGCCGGGCCACGGCTTGAGCGGTCAGGACATTATCACCAGTGAGCATGATAACGCGCAACCCGCGCGACTGAAGCGCTGCAACCACTTCGGCGGCATTGGGTTTGATCGGATCCGCCACGCCAAAAAGCCCAAGGACCCGTCCGCCAGCCATCAGATACATGATGGTCTGGCCAAGGGATTGGAGTTCCGTTACGGATTTATCAGCAGATGAGTCAGATAATTTTTCCAGCGTTGGGGCGGTAAGCCCCATATCCGTCAGCAGTGCGGCATTGCCTATCGCCACGGTCTGACCATCCACCACGCCGGTGGCGCCTTTACCGCTTATCGCCTTGAAGTCGCTAACCGATGGCAACGCCAGTCCGCGTACTTTTGCGGCTTGACCAATAGCGCGTGCCAAGGGATGTTCACTGGCCTGTTCAAGACCCGCAGCCAGGGTCAGCAGATGGGTTTCATCCTCTCCGGCTATAGGCCGAATGGAAACAACCTGCGGTCTGCCCAAGGTAAGTGTACCGGTCTTATCCAGCACAATCGTGTTGATCTTTTCAAGCCGCTCAAGGGCTTCCGCATTTTTCACCAGGACGCCAAGCTGCGCCGCCCGCCCCACTCCAACCATAACAGCCATGGGCGTGGCCAGGCCCAGGGCACATGGACAGGCAATAATAAGCACACTTACTGCGTTGATAATCGCGTAGGCCAGGGCGGGGGTGGGACCAAACAGCAGCCATATAACAGCGGTGATAATCGCGGAAAGAATGACGGCGGGCACAAAGTAAGAAGCCACGCGGTCGGCAAGTTGCTGAATGGGCGCTCGACTGCGTTGTGCCTGGGCAACCATTTGCACAATTTGCGCCAGCAGGGTTTCGTCGCCCACTTTGGTTGCCTGCATGAGCAATGCAGCCGCGCCATTCAGCGTGCCGCCAATAAGAGCATCACCCGCCTTTTTGGTTGCGGGCATGGATTCACCGGAGATCATGGATTCATCCACACTGGCCGATCCCTCCAGCAGAAGACCGTCGGTGGGAATGCTTTCGCCGGGGCGTACCAGAAGACGGTCACCGGGCTGCACATCGGCCAGGGGAAGGTCCTGCTGAGCGGAGTGGCTATCCAGACGATGCGCTGTTTTGGGCGATAAATTCAGCAGACCTTTAAGCGCCAAAGAGGTGCGTCCCCGCGCACGCAATTCCAGAACCTGGCCCAGCAAAACCAGCGAAACGATGACGCCCGCACTTTCAAAATAGGTATGCAGGGGGCCACGGGATCGCATGGAAGAGGGAAACACCTCCGGGGCGAGCGTGGCCATGGCGGAATAGACAAAGGCCACGGCAACACCCATACCTATAAGTGTAAACATATTAAGATGTCTATTGACAATTGAACTCCACGCCCGTTGGAAGAACGGCCAACCACAGTAAAACACCACCGGCGCGGCCAGCAGCATTTCCACCGCATTCAACCAGATGGCCTTGTGAACGCCAGGCAGAAAGTCCATCGTCATGGCCAGTACCAGAAGCGGGAGAGCGAAGACCACGCTGATCTCAAAACGGCGGGTCATATCCTGAAGTTCGGGGTTGTCCAACGCCTCCCGCGAATCGGGGGTTATCGGCTCCAGAGCCATCCCGCATTTGGGACACGGACCAGGGTGGTCACTTACAATTTCCGGATCCATCGGGCAGGTATACCGCCCAGCGGCCTGCGGCGGCACAGGCGGAGCAAATGCCCCCTTTTTTGCCATCGCGGAAATATGCAAAGCATGAAGGCCCGCAGTGGATACAGCACCGACGCTGCGTGATGCAAGATACTTTTCCGGATCGGCCTGAAATCTGGCAATGCAGCTTTTACCGCAGAAGTAATAAGTTTTGCCTTTATGGACAACGGATCCAGCGCACTTTTCCGGATTCACACGCATGGAACAAACAGGATCAAGTGCGGTCTTCGCATCCACAGATGTTGTGGGGAGAGAGGTGTCAGGCATTTTTTCCGTCATGGATGATTCCTCATTATGTATTTTTTCCGACACACCACCAACCCGGCATCAGCATACCGCTTTGCGAACATGGAGGGAAGATATACACCGCATAGACGCATAATGCATCCGGCATCCAAGGGCCAAGCTGGTCCTTTGGCGTGGTGGGCAGGTTGGCCAACAGTTGGGTCAGGTACAACTGGGGGTTAATCTTTTGGCGTCGGCAGGTGCTGGTCATGCTGGCCAGGATGGCGGCGGTCTGGCCGCCACGGGGCGAGCCGACGAACAGGAAGTTCTTCCTGCCCAGCGCGATGCGTTTCATCTCCTGCTCGGTCCGGTTGTTGTCCATTGGTACCGCCGTGTCACGGGTAAAGACCTGTAGCGATTCCTATTGGTTCAGGCAATAGCCGATGGCGAAGCCGATGGCGATGCTGATCGGATGCTTCGGCAGCACCTGGCCCTTCCATCGCAGCAGCTTCTGATGGAGTTCCTCCAGCAATGACACACTTTTAGTCTGGCGTATAACCAGCAGTTGCTCCGGTG
>JAJYPG010000233.1 GCA_021795535.1 Planctomycetota bacterium | reverse complement strand
AAGGCTTGAAGTCCATGACCTCGACAAGCTCGCAGGGGTCCACGAGCATCACATTGCAGTTTGATTTGAGCCGTAATATTAATTCCGCCGCCCAAGACGTTCAGGCGGCCATCACCGCCGCGCAAGTCGCATTGCCGCACAATATGCCCAGTCCGCCGACGTACCGTAAGGTAAATCCGGCGGCGCAACCGGTGTTGTATATCGGGTTAAGTTCCAGCACGTTGCCGTTGTATCAGGTGGATAATTATGCGGAGAACCTGCTGGGGAATTCAATTTCCGAATTAAGCGGTGTGGCGCAGGTCAATATTTTCGGTGCCCAGACGTATGCCGTGCGAATTCAGGTGAATCCAAAAAAACTTGCCGCGCGAAACATCGGCATTGATGCTCTGGCGCAAAGCATTGCCCAGGCCAATGTGAACATGCCTACAGGATCTCTGTGGGGCAATCATGCGTCATATCAGATTTATTCCAATGGTCAGCTTACCGATGCGGCCCAATATCGCCATTTAATTATCGCGTATCGCAACGGCGCTCCGATACGTCTGGATGAAGTTGGCAACGCGATTAACAGTGTGGTTAATGACCGTGTGGCGGCATGGGAAATCATGGATGGGGTAGCAAGTCGGGCCATTGTGCTGGCCATTCAGAAGCAGCCAGGTGCCAATACCATAAAAGTGGTCGATGAAATTCGCGCTTTGTTGCCCAAGTTGCAGGCCAGCATTCCGCCAGCGGTCCATGCACGGATACTTTTTGATGCTTCGCAGCAGATACGTTCCGGCGTTAATGATGTTAAGCTGACGCTGCTGGCGGCGATGGTATTGGTTGTGCTGGTGATCTTCGCGTTTCTCCGCACATTACGCGCCACGCTGATTCCCAGCATCGCCATGCCGCTGGCCATCATCGGTACATTTGCGGTGATGTATGAGCTGCACTTTACAATTGATTATTTTTCGCTTCTTGCCCTGACATTGGCCGTGGGCTTTATTGTGGATGATGCGGTGGTGATGCTGGAAAATTCATACCGGCATATTGAATTGGGTGAAGCCCCGATGCAGGCTACGCTGAACGCTTCGAGGGAAATCGGCTTTACGATTATTTCCATGACTATTTCACTGGTTGCGGTGTTTATACCGATTTTGTTTCTTTCCGGCATTATTGGTCGGCTGCTCAATGAATTTGCCTTGACCATTGCGGCCGCGATTTTAATATCGGGCTTTATTTCCCTCACGCTTACGCCCGTTTTATGCAGTCGCTTTTTGAAACCGCCTCGGGAAAAGCATAATTTTCTCTATCGGTTTATGGAGCGGATCTTTTCCGGGTCGCTGTGGTTTTATCAAAAAACGCTCCGGCTGGTACTCAAAGCGCGCCTGATTGTACTGCTGTTGTCGCTTGCCACGCTCGTTCTGACTATTTATCTGCTGATTCACATTCCGGAAGGCTTTATCCCGGCGGGTAATAGCGGGCGCGTGCTGGTCAGTACCCAAGGGGCACAAAGCATTTCGTTTAAGTCCATGGAACAGCATCAATTGGCGGCGGCAGAAATAGTGGCGGCTGATCCGAATGTGCATCTGGTGATGAATGTTGTGGGGGCCGGACCGATCGCCGGGATAAATAATGGTCACATGTTTTTGCACCTCAAGCCGCGTAATGAGCGCAAACTGACAACGGATCAGGTGATTGCGGAAATCGGGCCGAAGCTCGCCCGGATTGTGGGCCTGCGTGTATTTTTCTTTAATCCGCCCCCGATTAATGTCAGTGGCAATTTCACCAAGTCGGAATATCAATTTTCACTGCAAAGCCCCAGTACGGTGGATTTGTTTAAATATGCGCCCTTGCTTGAAGATAAATTACGCACACTGCCGGGATTGCTGGGGGTCAACAGCGATTTACAGATTGCCAGCAATCAGATCAACGTGGTCGTGGATCGCAGTAAGGCTCAGGCATTGGGCGTCAGTGCCGCTGCGGTTGAACAGGCGTTAGGCTATGCGTATGGTTCAGAGCAGATTTCCACCATTTATGATACGCAGGCTCAATATGAAGTGATTCTGGAACTTCAGCCCAAATATCAGAATTCACCGCGGGATTTACATTTGCTCTACGTGGCCTCCAGCAATGGCGGGCTGGTTCCATTAAGTGCGGTGGCCCATCTGACCCAGAGCCTCGGTCCGCTGTCGATTAATCAGATCGGGCAGCTTCCGTCGGTGACCATATCATTTAATGTGGCTCCGGGATTTTCGCTAAGCAAAGCGGTGGCGGAAATTCAGGCGGCGGCCAAGCAGGTACTGCCCGCGGACATCATCACCAATTTTCAGGGCGCTGCGCAGATATTTCAGGCGGCGGTTATCAATATGGGCGTGCTGCTGCTGGTAGCGGTGGTGGTGATATATATTGTTCTCGGCGTGCTTTATGAAAGTTTTATTCATCCGATTACCATCCTCACGGCGTTGCCGTTTGCGGGTTTGGGCGCGTTGCTCACGCTGATGCTTTTTGGTGATATTCTGGACCTGTATGCCTTTGTTGGCGTAATAATGCTTATTGGATTGGTTAAAAAGAACGGCATTATGATGGTGGATTTTGCCATTGATGCCCGCCGCGCCAAGGGGCTTGATGCGATGGAAGCCATTTTTCAGGCATGCAGCATTCGCTTTCGTCCGATCATGATGACCACCATGGCGGCACTGCTGGGAACCATGCCCATTGTGCTGGGGTCCGGAGCTGGTTCCGGAACACGTCGTCCATTGGGCTTGGCGGTGGTGGGGGGGCTATTGTTTTCGCAGCTCCTGACGTTGTATGTCACACCGGTGTTCTATGTTTATCTCGATAAAATAGAGCAGATATTCAGTGGCAGGAAAGGAGGCAAGCAAGACGCAAATTCCAATGGCCAAGCCAATCCGGCAACCGCGACGGTACCGGTTTTGGAAACCGCTCCGATGGAAGCATAAGTGACGTAATGACAGGAGTCGACATGCCGATAGTTGCTTTTTCGGAACTTTTCCTCATGCCCTATAATCGGATTGCCGATAACGACAGAGTTGCGGCGTTATTGTTGTTTTAGCGTCACCGATTGTGGCGGCTGCACGCTGTAGCTGAAAAATTTTTATATTTTTGGTTTTTTCTGTAGAATCTGTAGAACCGGCCCGGTGATGCTGGCGTATGAGAGTTGGTTGGCCTAGGTAGAGTGAAGTAAAAAAAGTCGCAAAAGCGCATAAGTAATTTGGCTGGAAGTGGAACTTCCGGCAGTTGAACGGAGCACTGCCCATGGAACGGAATAACATGCCAGAAGTTTTATTTCCCGAATTTTCATCCCCAGACTTATCGCGGCGACGATTGCTTGCCGGACTGCTCGGCACTGCGGCCGCTGCCACTTTGGCCGGTTGCGCAGCGACGCCTCCAGCATCCACCAGCAGCATCAGTTATCTGCCCAATGGCGTATTACCACCGGATGCTGGCGTTAATCTTGGTCAGATGGATACCGGCTATGCTCCACCAGCAAATTTTAAACCGCGGGTGGTTTATCATCCGCCCGTGCCAGCGCAAAAAATTGTTCCGGTGGGGGCGTTCGGCATTATTCCCCGCAGTGCATGGACAACCGCCGGCCCCAATATGCGAACGATTCAGCCGATGGCGGGCGTGCATCTGATTACTTTTCATCACACCGGTGATCCGCACCCGATTTATTTTAATTCATTGGAGCAGACAGCGCGATATTGGGAACTCATACGCGAATACGAACGTCGCGTTGGCTTTGAAGACATCGCGTATCATTTTGGCATTGACCGTTTGGGCCGTGTTTGGCAACTACGTGATTTGAAATATCGTGGGGAACATGTGCGGGACGGCTTTGCGCCGCCGCACTGGCTGATGGAATATGTCCAATATCGCAATTCGCCCACGCAGCCGGTCCATGGGCGGTATATCTGGAATGCCCATAATATCGGTGTGGCATCAATTGGTAATTTTATGCTTCAGGAACCAACCGTGCAGCAGCGCCAGACGATTCTGCGTTTTGGTTCTCTGCTGCGGCGACTTTATAACA
>JAJYPG010000232.1 GCA_021795535.1 Planctomycetota bacterium | reverse complement strand
ATCCCCACACCGACAGAAATTTTTTTCCCAAGGGACCGGCTACGGTGCGGGGCACCCCATTTAAGCCTTCTTTTGGCTTGAGTGGGAGTAGACAAAAAGATCGTCTATCGTTGAGCGTAGCGAATGCTCTACACTCAACGGTTTGCTGGAATTTGTTGCAGGGAGGCACAACCTTGGGCAGCACCACCGAACAGCCATCCAACCCACCCGCCGATTCGCATCCGTCGACCAGCCACGTTGCATCGCCTAAAGAATTTCAGCCGTATGTCAAGCCGAACGATTCGCGCCCGGAATTTACCTTTCGCGCCATTTTTCTGGGATGCATTTTCGGCATTCTGTTCGGCGCGGTCACGGTGTATGTCGGGCTGCGCGCCGGGCTTACGGTGGCTGCCTCCATTCCCATCGCCGTGCTGTCGATCAGCGTGTTGCGCGCCCTGGGCCGCGCGTCCATCCTGGAAAACAATATTGTCCAGACCACCGGCAACGCGGGACAATCCATTGCCGCCGGTGTCATCTTCACCCTGCCCGCGCTCATCTTTCTCGGCTTCGATCTGGAATACTCGCGCATCTTTTTCCTCGCCCTGCTGGGCGGGTGGCTTGGCGTCGGCGAGCTTTTATGTGCCCTATCGCAAAGTCAAGCAGTGGTCGTGGGAAACCTATTGGCTGGTCGGCGGATTTTTCAGTTGGCTCGTCGCACCGGTTCTTTTCGCCAGCATTCTGGTTCCCGGCTTCTGGCCCGCGCTAACCCATATAGATGGGAAAACGCTTTTCTGGACTTATTTCTTCGGTGTGCTCTGGGGCCTAGGGGGTTTGACCTTTGGGCTTACCATGCGCTTCCTGGGCGTTGGACTCGGCATGGCCATTGCCCTTAGTTATTGCGCCGCCTTTGGCACGCTCGTACCTCCTATTTTCATGGGGACCTTTGGCAATCTGGTGCATAACACCTGGGGACTAGTCACGCTTCTGGGAGTACTAATCTGCCTGATGGGCATTGGTGTCAGCGGCATTGCCGGCATGAGCAAGGAAAAGGAATTAACCGGCGATGCCAAGAAAGCGGCGGTAAAGGAATTCAACTTTCCGCTTGGCTTTGCCGTGGCAACTTTCTCCGGCATTATGAGCGCCTGTTTTAATTTTGCGCTTACTGCGGGAAACCAGATCACCATCAACACCAGCAAGATACTGCTGGACAACCATGGATCGCAGATATGGAAGGGACTGCCCGAACTTATCATTGTGCTGTTGGGCGGATTTACAACGAATTTTATCTGGTGTGTTATTTTGCACTTCAAGAACCGCACCGGTGCCGAGTATCTTGTCCCTAAGGCGGATCCCGAGGAACTAAGCGTTATTACCGGCGTGGATGGACCGGGGTATGCCGCCCCGGCCAATGGTGGAACCCGTTGGCCTGAGAAATCAAGAAAATCGCCTTTGCCGCTGAACTATCTGTTTTGCGCTCTGGCGGGCACGCTCTGGTATCTGCAATTCTTTTTTTATACCATGGGCCAGACGAAAATGCCCGCAGGACTTAAATTCTCGGGCTGGACTCTGCACATGGCCAGCATCATTATTTTTGCCACTCTTTGGGGTATTTTTCTGCATGAATGGAAGGGAACCAGCAAACGCACGCACGCATGGATCACCCTGGGGCTTGTATTGCTTATTGGCTCTACGCTGGTCGTCGGCTGGGGAAACCATCTCAAACCGAAAAAGAAGACTAAAAAAACCGCTATAACAAAGGTGCAAAGCCTGGTACCAGGAAAATCAGCGCTGGATCAAAAAAAAGCACGTCTCATTGTGGCGGGTGTTTCCCTGATACAATGATCTGGTGTATAAAACGGTCTGACATGATGGCTTATCTATATTTGGCTCGTTGTCAGCTCATTGCTCCAGTGACCGCCTGATAGGGAGTTGTCTGATGGAATCCGCGCCGGATCCGGTAAATCCAAAAAATACTTCGCCGCCGCATATGCACCGCTCCAGTAATGTGAGCCGCTCCAAATGGCTGGGACCGGCGGGCGTGCTGGCGGCAATTATGCTTTCTGTGGCGCTGGTAAACTGGCGGGGAATTCTGCGGGATATTCATTCGCTGGAGGGTATCGTTCCGCCAAAATCTCGCGTGCCATGGCTTACCAATATGCGCCATGCCCGAACTCTGGCTTTGGCCAATCACCATTTAATTCTGGCTGATTTTCACGCCTCCTGGTGTCCGCCATGCAGGCAAATGGCACGCGATGTATGGACCAGCAAACGCGTTGCTGCCGTCATTCAACAATCGTTTATTCCATTGACGGTGGATGTTGATTCTCCGGAAGGAAAGATCCTTTCCCGGAATTACATGGTGCAACTGCTTCCGACCATTTTGCTGATCAACAGTCACGGAGATGTTGTTTCCGCGGCCAACACCATGGACAAAACACAAACCTTGGAATTTCTAAATCGTTTCGCGGCCCGCCGACGAACATTAAGCCCCAAAATCGTGCCCCAATCGGTGAAAAGTCCCTGATTGAATCATTTGCCACATGGCGCAAAAAAAAGCCGTGTGGAGGAGGGTATATCCACACGGCCTGGCGGAGGAGGAAACGAGATCGGAAATACATGGTGCGGGTCAGGCAGACACAGCCCCCCGGTTTGTGCTTAATCTTCGTGGTCCGCACCATGCACTTAAATTTTCAATGCGGCTGAGGCTTGTGAAGACCTCTCTTCTATGGTCTTCCGGACAAGGCCAGCTTCCAGCCTTTTGGCTGGCTTGCCTCTATCTGCCTCTCGCATCTTCACTTCGATGCCTCAGCACGCAATAGACTATAAAGCAACTGGCGTGCCAATTCGCGCTATGCCACAAAATATAAATTGGAATTCTCGGAAAGAATGTGAAATGACAAAAAAGACCATATTTTGAAGTGTTTTTACCGGAAGGGAGAATTCTTTTCGCCGGCCACCGCACAGACTTTGTTATCCGGACTGCTTCATAATTGGGATTCAGTCGCTTGTTTTGCCTGATAGTTGGTCAGTCGACAGGCCTGACGCCAACACTACCGCAAACAGGAATAAACTCTTTTTTGCATAACCAAGAATGCCGGCAAAGGGGCGATCAACCAAAACTAGCCGGCCAAAGCGGCTGTTTGGGGCTTGCCGCCATACGGTGGGGTGGAACTCCCGGAACTATTTGTGGCGGCCACATTCGTGAACCCCGCGCCGTCAGACCGCTTTACATCCATCACTTGTAAATCCAAACGGCTTCGGCCCTGGTAATGATCTATTTTCGGTTCCACCACCAAATCCACTTCCATGCCCGCCGGAAGTGCCGGCTCCAGTTGTCCCATGCGAAACGCAATGCCCCGCACCGTTTGTCTGCCGATACGCAGTTGCAGTTGCAGGTGGCCGCCATTAATGCCCACGCGGCGCGGTGCGGTGATCAATCGTACGCCTGAGATTAAAAATTTTGGCCGCGGATTGCCACAGCCAAATGGTGCGAGATTTTCCAACTGGGTTACCGCTTCAATATTCAGGTCCTTATCCGTAAGTTCTCCATCAAGTTCAAAGGACGCCGAAAGGTCACGCGGCAGATTCAGGCCGCAGACAAAATCGCATAGCCGCTGACGAAAGGCTTCAATATTTTCCGTCGCCAGCCGCACGCCGCCGGCCGCCGCATGACCGCCACCGCTGATCAGCAGGTCGCGGCAAAATTCAATTGCCTTATGCAACGGAACACCTTTTATGCTGCGTCCGGATCCCCCGGACTGCGGCCCCTGACTGGATAGAATAAAGGTCGGCCTATTAAACGTGTCTACCATGCGGGATGCGACAATGCCCACCACACCGGCATGCCATTCCGGATGGCATAGCACAAGGGCCGGGGGGATGCTCGGAAGTGCCCGCACCATTTGCAGTGCTGTGGCGGTTATTTTTCGTTCGGTCGCCTGACGCTCTGTGTTCTGTTTTTCCAGATAGTTGGCTATTTCCAACGCTCTTGCTTCATCATCGGTTGTTGGTAGTTGAACCGCCTGGGCGGCATGGCCCATGCGACCGGCGGCATTAAGGCGCGGAGCCAGTAGAAAGCCCACCGCAGTGCC
>JAJYPG010000231.1 GCA_021795535.1 Planctomycetota bacterium | reverse complement strand
TCCGCCGACGCCCAGTCCAAAAGCCAACAGCAGGACAATCACAAGAAAGTGGCAGGCACGGGAAATCCAGAGGCTTTCGGCAACGCCGAACCTCGCCGGCAGGGAAAAGAGCTTCTCCTTGCGGTCAATTTCCACATCCTGCAATGCGTACAAAATATCAAATCCCGGCAGCCAGAACAGTACCGCACCCGCCAGCAGAAGAACCTGCACGCCCAGCACCGGCCCGCGTGGCGGCACAATGGCAATCCAGGCGCTAAGGGGGGCCAGGCACAGGGAACTGCCCAGAAAGAAATGGCACAACCAGGTAAAGCGCTTGGTCAAACTGTACAACGCAATCCACACCAGCACCGGCGCCGCCAGAACCACCGGATATATATTGCCCAGAACCAGATCAAATAGCAGGGTCGCACCGATAAACAGTAACCCGCAGATCAGCAGCGTCCCGATCATAAACGCTGGTGATACTTCACCCGTCACGCTGGGCCGGCGCATGGCGCGCGGGTTGCGGCTGTCAAAATCACGATCCACCAGGCGGTTAAACGTCATGGCAAAAGTCCGAGCCAGAACCATGCACAACACAATTAATCCCAGGCGAATCCATCCCGGCCACACCAGGCCAATGGCCCGCGCCGCCAAAAATGCCGCAATCAGCGCAAACGGCATGGCAAAAATGCTGTGGGAAAATTTGATCATATCCAGAAAAGTGCCAATGCGTTTCAGCACACCGAGTCTCCTTCGATGCAATACTACACCCGAATAAACCATCGTGAAGACCTTCTTTCAGTTCCAGTTTTCAACCGGGACGCCGAGGGGGAAAAATGCTTTTCATTTTCTGTTACCACAGTCGCTTTTAACTAAATGCCCGGGGAACTTTCTCCCGGATCACTTCTGGCCCCGGCTCCGATCCAGCGCGTATTCCAATCGTGCGGCACGTCCAGTAAATCCAACACACGCCCGGCGACCATGCTAACCAGATCATCAATGCTCCGCGGGCTTTTGTAAAATCCGGGGCTGGCGGGACAAATTATTGCGCCCGCTTCGGCCAGTTGGCACATATTGCGAAGCTCAATTAATCCAATGGGCATTTCACGGTGCAGCAGAATCAACGCTCGCCGCTCCTTAAGCGTTACTTGCGCCGCCCGCCCAATAAGGTTACCGCCCAAGCCTCGGGAAATTTCCGCCAGCTTGTTACTGGAACACGGCGCCACCACCATGCCGTGAGTTTTATACGATCCGGATGCGATACACGCGCCAATGTCGTGATACGGCAGCGGGATGATGTCATGCGGAATGCTCATGCCCAGAATCTCTTCCGGATCAGGATGTTCCACGCCCAACTCATCATGTAAAAGCCTTCGGCCTGCCGGGGAAATAACCAGATACACCCGGCAACCCGCGCTCGAAAGGCCCTGAAGAATCTTCCGGGCGTAAATGGCCCCGGAGGCTCCGGTGATCGCGAGAATAAACGTTTTCTTTGGCATCAGTACGTCTCTATTTCCATGGCGCCCGCGGTTGCGGCTGCCTGATAATCCGCTGTCAGGATGGTTTACTGGTCCTCAAGCTCCTGCTCATCTATAAGCGTTTTATGGACCACCGCGTGGTCATTAAACCAGTTATAAATTTCAATGTGGGATAAAAAATCTTCGCCATAGCGATAGGTCAAACGGTCGGTATAGTCCTCCTTCCGGCAATCACGCAGATGATCCAGAAGCGCCATGGACGCGAAAAACCAGCTCGGTTTAATAACCTCCGGCAGTTTAGCGCAATACAGCGAAATATTTTCCGAACCGAACTGCTGTTTGCAGTACCGGCACCACCAGTCGCAGCGAACGGTCCGACGCATTATTTTTTCACTTTCAGCGAGCTTACGCATGGCGTATTCCTCTGTAGCAGAAACAGACTCCAGCCGTCAGTGCCGTAGCCGTTACATCGGCAAAGCCGGTGTCTTTCATGCGTTGCGTGAGTTGCTGTGGAGAAATAAATGTATTCACGCTCTCCGGGAGGTATTTATAGGCGCCGGTTTTATCCCCGCTGATCAGCGTGGCCGTGCGCGGTAAAATACGCCGAAAGTAAAAATTGTACCCTGCTCTCAGCACCGAATTTGTCGGCAGGGAAAACTCCAGAATAATCAGCCGCCCGCCCGGCCGCAGCACCCGATAAAATTCATCCACCGCCTTGCCCCAGTGCGATACATTGCGAATGCCAAAGGCAATCGAAACAATATCAACGCTCTGACTCCGCAAGGGCAGGCGCAGGGCATCGCCCTCGTAAAAGGAAACAGCCCGCCCCGCGGCAGCGGCATTTTTTCCGCAGGCGCCCTGCAACATGGCATGGCAAAAATCAATTCCAATAACCCGCTTCGGCCCCGCTCGATCAAACGCCGCCGACAGATCGCCTGTGCCGCACGCAATATCCGCAACGATGTCCGAAGCCTTTACCCCCGCAATCCGCACAGCCTTGCGCCGCCAGTAGTGATCCATCCACAGCGAATGCAGATGATTATTCAGATCGTAAGACGGTGCAATGGCGGAAAACATACGTTGCACCCGGCCGGCTTTGTCCACCGCCTCATGCGGTTTTTTCAGATTGCCCTGATCCCATGCCGGTGGGGGAGTGGAAGTTGTTGTGGTATCAGCCATTGCATTGCAAGTCCATTTCCGAACGATACATCTCTGATTATAGCCTGAATCAGGCGGAAATGGCATTCGTATGGCGATGGCCGGCGCACGGGAACTCCCAGTATTCCCGCGCCGCCCGGAAAAAATGCCGCGACTGCAAGTAATGAAATGGGTATAATGCTACGGTGTTGAAAAAAGGAGGTTCGCTATGGCGAAGCGTATTTGGATTTCTTATGATTTGGGAATAGATGGTGATTACGACGGCCTGTATCGGTGGCTGGACGCGCATGAGGCGGTTGAGTGCTGCGACAGTTGCGCGTCATTGCTATGGGGTAACGCAACTGAAGGAGTTGATTATTCCATCAAACGGGATTTGAAAAAGTTCGTGAAGTTGCGCAACCGGGATCGTATTTACCTCATTTTCCAAGACTCGCAAAACAAGCGCAAGGGCGAGTTCATAGTTGGTGGGCGGAAAAAGTCAGCACCTTGGACTGGGTACGCAATGAGTGGGGAGTCAGCCGTTGACGAGGGTTGAGACGAATCGTTTAATCCCGGGGACTTTTCGGATGTTTGCTGCAGCAGGGGAATTCGCATACAACCCGCAGCGCCTTGATCGTGTGATTTGGTAAGCCTTATGCTTTTGTTGAAAAAACATCTCGTGGAACTGGTTCGAGCCGGTAAAAAGCGACAGACGATTCGTTACTGGACTCGCCCGATCGTCTTTGCGGGACAGATCAGCTTTACGCCGGGGCTGGGCAAAATGAAGATATTGCGCGTTGATGAATTAGCGGGGTATGAATCTTTAACCCTGAATGATTCCCGCGATGATGGTTTTGAAACACTCGAAGAGCTTCTGGCTGAACTCAAGCGGAATTACCCGCAAGTGCCGCCCGGCAAGCGGCTCTACCGCGTGGTGTTCCAATGGCCCTTGGAATCGCCCGTGCCGACGCCTTCTCCCACCGCTTCTTTCACCGCCCCGGCCGGAGAAATTAACAGCCCGCCGGCACCGCTCGTAAAAACCGCCCGAAGACCCAAGACTCGCGCCGCACTTTCAAGCAACGAGCCGGCCGCTGAAGCCGTAGCTGCGCTGCGGAGCGACGGATGTATGTCCGCGCCGCAGCGGCGGTTATTGCGCAGTTGGGTGATCGCGCAGCTGCCCGCAAGCCGGTCGTAGTAAGGGGCCCCCGCCCCATCACCCCTCACAAAGCCGCCGACTCCGCCGGTGGTGGAACCCTATAAAAAGGTAATGGCTTACCGCACACCGGGGCGGTATGCAATGCTGGCCACCTCACGGCCTTAGAAAAACATAAAAAAACAAAACCCCCGCCGCTGGTAAAGCGGTCGGGAGTTCTGTTTTGAATCCTGTGATCCACAAGCCGATGTGCGGCTCCGTGGGCACTGCGGCGGATATCACCTGGGCAACATCAGCCGCGGGCCGACACGGTTATTTTCCGCCGAGGATCGCAT
>JAJYPG010000230.1 GCA_021795535.1 Planctomycetota bacterium | reverse complement strand
CCTTGCCGCGCCGCGCATCAACCACGGCCTTTTTGTGCTTGATGGATTTCCAGTGTGAATGACCCGCCATATCGTTGGTTGCTCCGCTGTTGCCGTCATATTTTCAGTGGACATCATAACGGCAGCGCGGCTATTTTGACAAAGTGGACGCGTGGCATGTGGGCACACCCAAAATATTCCACCCCCAAAAAGCCGCGTGCCTTTCACACCGCTTGCGTGTAAAATTTTTCCATGGAAATCATGCTTAATGGAAAAACCATGGAAGTTTCCGAAACCACCAGTGTTGCTGAACTTCTGAAGTTCCATAAACTCGAACTGGCGCGGGTTGCGGTGGAACGCAACGGCGAAATAGTCAGCCGCAAGGATTTCTCCCGCACCATTCTTGCCGCGCATGATCGGCTGGAAATTGTCACGCTGGTGGGTGGCGGGTAATGAACTGTTTGCCGTCCGATTTGTGGAAAACCTGTAAACGCAAAGGAAATGATTGAAATGTCCGATAGACAATTAAAAATTGGCCCCTATACCCTGACCTCACGTTTGATTGTGGGCACTGGAAAATATGTCTCGCTGGAACTCATGCGGCAGTGTCATGCAGCCAGTGAATCCAATTGTGTGCTGCGCGCGGTACGCCGCGAGCGGCTGGTGGATAAAAATTCCGGACGCAATATTATGGATTTCATAGACCCTGAAAAATACATTCTGTTGCCCAACACCGCCGGGTGTTTCACCGCTGACGAAGTGGTTCGCGTGGCCCGGCTGGGGCGCGAATTGCTGGATGGTTCCGGCTATCAGGGGGCACAGTGGGTGAAGCTGGAATGTCTGGGTGATGCCAAAACGCTTCTTCCCGATCCGATTGGCACGCTGGAAGCATTGGAGACACTGGTCGCCGATGGCTTCCATGTGCTGGTTTACTGTTCGGATGATGTCATGCTCTGCAAACGCATTAAGGCGGCCGGGGCGGCGGCGGTTATGCCCGCGGGTTCGCCGATTGGTTCCGGGCAGGGGGTGCTGAATCCCAACGCCATTCGCATTATTCTGGAGGAATTAAAACAGAACGATCCAAATTATCCGGTTATTGTGGATGCCGGCGTAGGCACTGCGAGCGATGTTTCCGCGGCCATGGAACTGGGCGTGGATGGCGTGCTTCTTAATACCGCCATCGCTGGTGCCAAAGATCCGTTGAAAATGGCTTCGGCCATGGCCATGGCCACGGAAGCCGGACGTCTGGCTTGTGCGGCGGGCCGCATTCCCCGCAAACTGTACGCAACGGCGAGCAGTCCATGGGAAGGTCGCATCAATAGCTGACGAGAATTCGTATGCCCGCTTTTCCATGCTGGGAACCAAGGCCTTTTGCAGCCTTTTGTGCCATCTACCCGCAAGATTAAAATGACGATCCCGATTTCATAAATGTCTTAAAATGGGTGGCGTGTCCGCGGGCGCTGGCAGCAGTGGCTTGCGGCTTTGCTTCTTTAAGATTTGAGCCGGTCAGGCACGCGTTCCCTGTAGCCGTTTTGGGTCGGGTCTGATGGCCGCCTGAAGCACGGGCAGGAGTTGTTGAGCGATTAGCTGATGTGCCATTGCGCTGGGGTGTACGCCATCCACTCCGGACATCTTTTCCAGTGGATAGTGGCGAAGATTTTCGCCATAAGCCACGAATGGACAGTTCAGATCCTGTGCCACGCGAGCCGCGGCGTTGCGATACAATTGCAGGCCGGCATCGGATGTTTCCTGTCCACCGCCCGCGGCAATCATTCCGGTCACATCTTTTCCGCTGAGCATGGAGAGATAAGGCCCGCGTGTGGCGAGGTTGTGGTTGGGCATGTCCGTTAAAACAGGCAATCCACCCGCATTCCGGACACGCCCGGCCAAAGCCTCCAGGTTCGCCGCGTAGGTTTCCAGTTTTACGCGGCTGCGCGCGATACGTCCGTCACTTATGACGAAACGCCGCCATTCCACATCCGCGTCGTTTCCACCCAGCATCAGCAGAACCGCATTGGGGCGATGGGAGGAGAGCAGTCCGTCAACAACTCCCAGCGTGGCGCTGGTGGTTCGATGGATATCTGCATCTATCACAATATCAACATCCAACAGGTCTTTCCGCAAAATGTCCGTGTATGCGGGCTGGACATAACCCACTATTTCATTGATCCTCAGTTCCGCAACACCCAGTGAAATACTGTCTCCCATAATCAGAAGCTTTCGTTTTTCAGGCATGAACAGCCTCCACCGGGGAATCCGTTTGTGGCGTGGCCGAGGCGGGCGAGGAAGTTGCGTTTGTGTAGCGCAAATCCACCATACGTTTCAGTTTACGCGTTACCCGCAATGTTCCGGCCTGATGAACGATAATGCGCATATCAAAAATGCCTATGGAGAGATTTTTCATGAGATCCGGGTAAAGTTCTGTGGCATGGCGATGGATGTCAGCACGCAGTTGGTCCTGGTCGGTATCATTTCCAGCCGCTTCAACATTCAGTTCAAGAATTTCCCGAATACCTTCAAGTCGGAAGATGACCTGCCAGTCGTGGGTGTGTCCCTGAACACTTTGTAAAATGTTTTCAAACATCAACGGATAGAGATTTCCACCGCTGGCCACCACCAGTTCATCGCGCCGGCCACGCAGACGGTTTATTCTCATGCCTCGATGGCCACACGGACACTCTCCCGGAATGAACCGCGTGACATCGCGTGTGCGATAACGGATAAGCGGCATAACGCGGCGGTGCAAGGTTGTGAAAACCATCTCACCAAAACCGTCGGCATCCGGTTCAAAAATTTCCGGAAAAAAATCAAAATCATCCACATGGTAGCCATCGAAATTGTCACAGGGCTGATAGCCCAGGGATCCGCCCTGCTCCACACTGCCATAGCCCATGCGAACTTTCGCTCCCTGCCATACTTTCTTCATCCATGGCACAGCGTCCGGGGGCATTTCCTCCGCTCCGCCGATAAGCAGCTTAAGGGGAACCGAGCCTTCGCGTTCCGCTATTTCAGTCAGGCGAATAAGCCAGGTCGGCTCTCCCATGACTACGGTAAACTGATACTGGCGCAGGCGGCGATATACTTCACGCGGATCCACCTTGCCGAACGCCATGCAAAAATTTCCCGAGCGCATCAGCGCGTAATGTGCCAGCATTCCGGGAATCCACATTGAAAAATCAAAGCCGTTGGCCACACGGTCTTCCGGAGTTACACCTATAAGCGTAAGTCCGGCGCCCATCAGACGCCCAATATCATTCAACTCGCGTTGGCTGTAATATATCTGTTTGTTCTTTCCACTGGTTCCGGATGACTCAAAGACAATTGAAGGCTTTTTACATATAAACGACTCCGGGTTAGCCACAATATCATCCGGCATGGTATAAAAATCACCGAGATCGGCTGGGGTGACAACGGCCTGTGCGTCAATATTTCGCCGGGCAAAAGCCTCGCGATAGAAGCGGGAATGTTTTGCGGCAAACCGCACCGTTGCACGGAAGTGCTGGTTGCGCATAAAATTCAGCGCTCCTGTGGGCATCGTGTCGTACAGGTGGGCAATCGTGGTTGGTGAGAGTCGATTCCCCACGGAATCCATTAAACGGGATAGCATCATGACCCCCTCCTCGCCAGGCATGCTTTGCGCACCATGACCTTGTTTGATTGGCTGTAACAGCCAGATATTGCTTTATTAGAACCCATGTGCGGCATATTCTTCCTTCTTTAATAGCAAATTACGTCTGTGTCAGCCATTTGCAATTTTCATCATTTTAACACCATCGAGTTATTTTTTCGCAGTGTGTCTGGTATACGGCGGGTAAAAGCCCCTACCGCACACTGGCCATGGCGTGGCCTATCGCAGCGGTGGTAATCGCCAGATCGTCCGGCCCATGAGCCGCGCTGATAAACCAGCACGCCGATCCGGAACTGTTAATATGCACTCCCTGACGCAAAAGTGAGTGCCGGAAAGCGTTGTACCGTTTTGTATCCGCGGCCACAAGCTCCCGGTAATGCCGCAGCGGTCTGCCATCCTTATTAAACACGACTTGAAACATGGTTCCGACTCCCTGCACCACACAAGGAATGCCATTATCGTGAGCCGATCGCTCAATTGCAT
>JAJYPG010000229.1 GCA_021795535.1 Planctomycetota bacterium | reverse complement strand
GGTGCAGGGCCAGCAGGGGCACTGTTCCCCGAACCGCACGCATGGTTTCAAAAAGACCAATGCCATGCAGAAAGCCGCTATCGAATGGGGCAATACGTGCCTGGTCATACGGAATAATTTCACCATTAAGAGCAACATAATCAGACATTATTCATCCTGTATTTGGGTATCAACATTGTTTTCTGCCAAAAGCGCCGAATTCGGTGCCAATTCAAGTAGAATATCCGCAATTTTCTGAAGTTGTGCGGGTGGAAGGGTTTCGGCTCGGGTACGAAGGTCAAACGCGGCCTCGGTCAGCGCTGCGGAAGCCGTAGTAAAATCCAGCATCTTAAAGCCATGCCGCAATGCGTTGGCAAGGTTCTGTCGGCGGTGGGAAAAGAGGCCGGCCAGCACGGTCTGAAGCCAGCGGACATTGGCAACGGATTCCATGCGCTGCTGATCCGGAAAGATAAGAACCAGGGCGGAGCGAATTTTAGGTGGCGGCCAGAAACAGCCCGGTGCAATGGATCGGACCAGTCGTACGCGGGCGAGAAGCTGAATAAGAATGCCCAAGGCTCCGTAATGGGCCGAATTGTGCATAGCGGCCATGCGCTGTCCGACCTCCCATTGCACGGTGAAGACCATTCGCTCCAGGCGAAAGGCCGAGGGGGCGGCGGACCGCAAATTGTCACACTGCAACGTCAGGAGTTCAGCCACAAGTGGGCTGGCAACATTGTAAGGAAGATTGGCCACGAGTTTTATAGGCGCTCCGGGTGTGCCACCGGACGTTTGCAAAGCCTTGAGGCGGGCTATAACTTCAGGATTAATGTGATGTTTGCCTGCGAGCACATCGCCACATAACCAATGAACATTTTTTAGACCTGCCCAATGGCGTGATGCGGCGGCTAAAAGAGGACGGTCAATATCCACCGCCAGAACCGCGGCGGCGCGCTGGGCCAGCAGAGCGGTCAGGTTTCCCGGCCCAGGACCTATTTCCAGAACAATATCAGCAGGTCCAAGTTCGGCGGTATTGACTATATCCGCGAGAACCTGCTGATCAATCATAAAATTCTGGCCGAAATGATGCTTGGGGCCGCCGCCCGCCGCATCAAGAACTGTTTGTATATCATGACGCCGCATGGAATTGTTCCCCGGTCAAACCTTTAACCCGCCGCAAATTCAATGGTCAGCGTCGGCTGTTGGCGGTGTCCCTGTGCGTCGATATGAACACCGCGAACAACGATGCGCGAAATAATTAATGTGCGATATCTGGTTTTGATTTCCAGCGGAAAAGGCTTGCCGGTCAGAATTGATTGTAACCAGTGCATGAATTGGGGTGTGGCCGTTCGGGCATAGTCGGCACCGGCATAAACAGAGATCGTCTGTTGCATGGAATTGTGCAGTGTTGGCAATAGACTTGAAAGCTTATGTACCACGAGTGATCGAGGCAGGGGTAGAAGTCCTATATGCAGCGATTTAATAGTGATTGTTGCCCAGGCATTTTTGCGGGCGGGTATTTGTGGCGGCAGCATTTGCACGCCTATTGCCAATGATGCGACTGGATGCAGTGGCAGGGCTTTATCTTGAATAGCCAGAATGATGGTATTATTGGCAAAATGCACAAATGGCGATGCCAACGAACCTGCGATATGTCCTTGCCGCCGCCCCTGTTGAATATTTTCCAGCGTGACCGCCAGAAGTGAATTAATTTCGTTCTGTGTTATCCGCCAGGTAATATGATTGAGCTTCGGGTTTTGCAACTCATTGCGCAGGGCTAAAAAGGAAGCCTGGGCATGATTGGCGTTATCCTTCACACGGCGATGCAGTGGATTGGGCGGTTGATACCAGCCTGGCGCGGTCATTGACAGTATTGCGACTAGCAGAAGAAGACCAATGAGCAGGCCGGCGGCGATGGCCAGGTAATGTGCGGGCCTGGCGGGCTTCATGCCACGCAGAAATCGTTGCACAAACAGCACGCGATAGCGGCGCGGTCCGGGTTCGGGTGCGTTGGGGACAATGGTGGGGGGGCGATTTACACTCATGGCTGGATGGCTCCCGCGACGGTGCTGGTCAGTAACTGGCGGGGCAGCGTTAATATCAGTCCGTTATGCAACCCAAATTTCCGGAAGCAGCCGGCATTTAATTCAATTGCGTAGAGAATAGGTTTGCCGCTGGAATAGATTCTCTTTCCATGATCGGGCAACATGGTGTAATGACGAACAATCTTGCCATGGCGTGTGATGAATAAAATATCCAGAGGAATAAGCGTATGGCGCATCCAGAATCGCTCTATTTTTGCATGATGGAATACAAAAATCATGCCACAATTAAGGGGCATCCGGATTATGTGCATCAGCCCATGTTCCTGCTGGCCAATGGTACGGGCGATCCAAAGCACGACCTTCTTGTTCCCCAACACCATGGCCACAGTGGGCAAGGTGGGTAGTGGATTGACTGCGGCGGTTTTACCCGCCAGGTCGCCGACGTGAATCGTCAATGCTGGAACCACAAAGATGACCAGAATGGCCACTAGCGGCAAAAATCCTGGCCGCAGCTTTCGGGTGGACTGTGGAATGGCATTAGCAGGTGGCGTTGTTTCAGGACAATTCAAGATTTTCTCCGGGCTATTGCGGACAGATACAAATAGCGGTTGTATTCCTTCCGCAAAACAGTAATTCTAGTATAAAAGCGTTTTATTTGGGAGTGCCGGACTGTTTTCGCCAATTACCGGCCACCGGTGGTGACTCATGCCGGCCTGGGGCGGTTTGGGTATTACTGCAATTCCAATTTAATGGCTCAAGCCGTTGGCGTGCAAATTTTTCTCCCATTTACTTTTCAGCCGGTAGAGTGTCATGATGTTGGCCGTGATGATGGCTGTGCTTGTTGTCGTGATGATCGCAATCTGGTGTTGGATCGACGGCGGGCAATGCCATATTGTGCTGAATGTCGTTCATGGATTTGAAGAATGAATAAGCGGCCACGCTGAAGAGCATAATAACAGCCAGAAAAAAACCATCGCCGAGATGTGCCAGATTATGCACCTTCAGGCCTGTGCTGACCTGAATCCCACTGAGTTTGGGAAATACAATTTCCAGTCCGCCAACCAGCATAAAGCCCACACCGCCCCAGGTAAGTGTCCGCCCGGACATAAGCCGGGCGAGAAGAACGCGGGAATTTTCGGAAAGTTTTCTGCGGGCCATCCATTGGCCAAAAAGGCCGCCGATTAAAATCTGCATAATCATGGTGCCCACGCCAAAGGCAATACCCGGTAGAAAGGCGAGCCACGGGCTGCCCATATTCGGTGCCAGCGCGGTATAGAGGATAATGGCAAATGCGCCAGTGCCCCAGCCGGCAATAAAACCATGTACGAGCGGCATCCACCAGGGTGCGGTTTGCGGGTTTGCGCCGCCTTCGGCATGAAGCATCTTGTGGGTATGGAACATGTGCCATATTTTGCCACGGCGTACGATGTAAAGTCCCGAACCGGTCATTACCAGCCCGACAATAATATAAACCAGGCTGTTATAAATATTGCTTTCAATAATGGGCCGGATGGCGTTGATGGCAAAATAAGCCAATTCACAGGCGATGGCCCGCTGTAATGTAAAGGTGAGCGAAAATAAAAATCCGGCACGCATCCCACCCTTCCAGGAATAACTGCCAATGGCGTAACTGAACGTGATGGGCCAGGTGTGCTCATCGGGCGTGATGCCATGGACAAATCCAAGCAGAAGAGCGGTGGCAAGTATCATTAGAAGGCCCATGCCAACGCCGCTGGGGTTCCAAAGGTTGATGGCAACTAAAAACATTTGCGTAACTCCGCCGCGGTTTGCGGTTTGGGAAAATAAGTGATTGCCGGAAAACCTCTGTTTTAGAGGCGACAATCTGTCGGTACTTTTGTTACGTGGTCTTCACGCGACTTTCACATATACGCCGGGATGATGACGATGGTGCGGTTCGGATGGAATCTGTTGCTGCCATTCCCGCGCGGCCATGGTGAATTTTGTGAAGATGGTCAGACAAATGTCCCTGTAGGATTCAATTTCTAAGGAGGTTCGCGAAATGGCGAAGCAGGAAATGGCCGCCGGGGAAACCGCTCCGAAACGCGACCGGATT
>JAJYPG010000228.1 GCA_021795535.1 Planctomycetota bacterium | reverse complement strand
TGTTGAATAAAGTCCCGGAAGTCACAATTTTATTCTGGATTATTAAGATTCTGGCAACCACTGTTGGTGAGACGGCAGCCGATCTGCTGGGTCAAAAACTGAATCTGGGCGAGGGTTATACTGGCTTGATTATGGGTGTTGTATTGCTGGTGGCGATATTTTTCCAATTTCGGGCTAGAAAATATGTGCCCTCAATCTACTGGCTGGTGGTTGTGCTGATAAGCATTGTCGGCACGCTTATCAGCGATAATCTGGTAGATAATCTTGGCGTGCCTTTGCAGGTTACAACTGTTTTGTTTTCCATGGCATTGCTTGCGACTTTTATTACCTGGTATGTGCGCGAAAGAACACTCTCCATTCATACTATTTTTACCATGCGGCGAGAGATGTTTTACTGGCTGACAATTCTGTTCACTTTTGCCTTGGGCACTTCTGGTGGTGATCTTCTCTCGGAGGGCTTGAGGTGGGGTTATTTGAATTCCACATTTATATTTGCAGGTGGTATTGGGCTGGTCACCGTTGGCTATTATTATTTCAAACTAAATGCGGTGGCGGCCTTCTGGATTGCTTATATCCTCACGCGGCCACTGGGCGCATCTTTAGGCGACCTGCTTTCGCAGCGGCATGATGCCGGTGGAATTGGTTTGGGCACGGTGGGAACCAGCGTTCTATTCCTGTCTGCGATAGTGAGCCTGGTTATATATCTGGCCAGAACCAGAATTGATCAGACTCCGTCCATGGCGCTGGAAAAATGTCTTATTGAAAAGAACACTCAAGGCGAAATTTCCTCCACGGAATCTGAAAAGTAGGCGTCGATTTTAACAGCTTGCGGGATTGGATACGGAGGCCCTTTGCCTCTTGGGATTTTAACGAATGAAATCTGGGAAACCGGATGCCGCAACCATGTTTTTCCTGCACCGCGCTTATCCGATGGTCTTAATACCTTTCATCCGCATGCGCAGCTCATCGGGATTGGGTGAGGCGGCATAGGCTTCTTTATGGGCGATCATTTCCTGGGACACCAAATCGGCGAGCATGTCATTAAAGTCGATCATTCCCGTGCCTTTTTCCCCACGAATGACCGATTGTAATTCATTTTCACGCCCTTCAAGAATGTACTTTCGCACCGATGGGCTGGTAAGCATTACTTCCAGCACCGGCACACGGCCCACCCCTGGTTTGATGGATGGCACCAGCTTCTGAAAGATGATGGCCTTCATATTGGTCGCCAGGGCCTGGCGCATGTTTACGTGCATATCCGGCGGGAAAAGTTCCAGCACGCGGGTAATGGCCCCCGGGGCACTGCTGGCGTGAATGGTGGAAAATACCATGTGGCCGGTTTCCGCCGCCTGTACAGCCGCCTGAAATGTAAGCCGGTCACGCATTTCCCCAATCAGAATAACATCCGGGTCTTCGCGCATAAGGTAACGGATGGCGAGTTCAAAACTTTCCACATCCAACCCCACTTCGCGCTGATTGATGAAGGCTTTCTTGTCCACATACATGTATTCAATGGGGTCTTCTATGGTGACAATGTGACAACTGCGCTTGGTATTAACCTGTTCAAGCATGGAGGCAATCGTGGTGCTTTTTCCGCTTCCGGTAATACCGGCTAAAATAACCAGCCCCTGTTCATTGTCGGCAATTTTTTCAAAAACAGATGGAAGGTTCAATTGCGAGAAATTTGGAATTTTGGGGTTGATGCGCCGCGCCGCAATGCTGGTAAGTCCCCGCTGGCGGAAAATATTCATACGGAAGCGTTCGGTGGGGGTCATGGCGTAGGCAATGTCCAGCGAACCTTTGTGATGATAATCGGATAGCTGCTCGGAAGTCAGAATTTCGGTAATCATCGCTTCAATTTCCGCGTTCGTCAGCGGACCGCTGTTGGTCTGCATGAGCTTGCCGCTTTTTCGGATGCGCGGAATGGCATCCGCCTTGACGTGCAAATCGCTTCCCTCCACCTTGGCTACGGCTTCCAGAAACCGGTGCAGCCTGGGCGTGGTGACGGAAACCGTAACGTTATTCTGATTCTGCGAATTGGATGAATCGGTTGGGGGTGTGTCATTAACCATGGCTTCTTGAACTCCTGAAAAATGATGTTGGTTTGAGTATGGCAACGGTCTTTGCTAACGGATAACCGCTTCCAGACTGCCCAGCCCCAGTGTTTCAACCACAAAAAACGGCTCAGCGAACGTCCGACGAATTGTACCACCAAAATAGGTGTTTATGTTGCGCACGTAATCCAAAACACTCCACTGTTCCAACTCCACACGCCCCATGGCGAACTGCGATTTATAGCATCGTAGTGCGGCTATTTTTTGTTCCATGTATGCCGAAATATCCAGGCAAAATGACGCGGGAAAGGCAAAACGCAGATGCGAACAAAAATAGTGGATCAATCGAGGCGGATACCACGGCTCGCCTGGAATGGAGGATTTGGTCAGTTTCGCGTCAAACCGCGCATCCTGGGCAATACGCGTCACTTCGCCGTGGTCGGGATGCGCGTCCTGTGCGTAGGGGATAAACAGCAGATCCGGACGCACCTTTCGGTATATTGTCGCTACGGCATGGCGTGCCTGAATGGAATAAAGCACCTCACGATTGACCATTCCCAATTGCACACGCCGCACCCCAAGAATGTCCGCCGCGGCGGCGGATTCACGTGCTCGTGTGGCGCGATCGCCAAAGGGGGTTGGTTCACCGTCGGTCATGTCCAGAAGCGTAACGGTGTGCCCCTGTGTGACCAACTGGGCTATCGTGCCACCCATGGCCAATTCCTGATCATCCGGATGTGGACCAACCACCAATACATTCATGCCAGATTACAACCTTGAAAAAAAACGTAAAAGTCCGCGGCCTGCCGGTTTAATGATGCCCGTCAACGCTTGTTTATCGGAATCCAGTGCTGGTCCCGTGGTCCGGTATAGTCCGCACGCGGACGAATCAGTTTGTTGTTCGAATACTGTTCAAGAATATGCGCCACCCATCCGCTGGTGCGGCTTATGGCAAAAATGGGCGTAAACATATCCGATGGAATATTCAAGTAGTGATAGACTGATGCACTGTAAAAATCAACATTTGGCTTTAGAGCCTTGCTTCGTTCAACAATTTCCTCAATTTTCACCGACATTTCATACCATTGCTCGCGTCCGGTCAGTTTGCCAAGCTGACGCGACATTTCCTTGAGGTGCTTGGCTCGCGGATCGCCATTTTTGTATACCGCATGGCCAAAGCCCATAATCTTTTCATGGTTTTCAAGCTTGTTGCGAATGCTGGCATCCACTCGCGAGGGCGAACCAATTTCATTAAGCATTTTCATGACCTGTTCATTGGCTCCGCCATGCAGTGGGCCTTTCAACGCACAAATCGCGGCAATAACCGCTGAGTGCATGTCCGTGAGTGTGGCGGCGGCCACCCGTGCGGTAAACGTGCTGGCATTGAGTTCATGATCGGCATGCAGAATATAGGCTTTATCCAACGCGCGTACCGCAAGTGGTTCGGGGGCGATACCGGTAAGCATATAAAGAAAATTTCCCGCCAGCGTTAAATCTCGCCGCGGCGAGACCGGATCGCGATCATTACGGATGCGGTCGTAGGCGGCCACAATGCTGGACATCTGTGCCAGAATTCGCACCGCTTTGCGTTGATTAGCCGCATCAGAAATATCCTCGGATTCCGGGTCAAACATGGCCATGGCGCTGGCGGCGGTGCGCAGCGCCTCCATGGCGCGGGTGCGCCGTGGGAAGGATTTCATCATATCAATAAGGGCTTCGGGAAGCTGGGCCTGCTGGGCAAGGGCGGAGCGAAGTTCATTTAATTCGTTGGCCCGTGGCAGTCTGCCATACCATAGCAGATAAACGATTTCCTCAAAGGTTCCATTTTCCGCAAGTTCGTCAATGGTTATGCCGCGATAGGTCAGTACGCCATTTTCAATGGAGCATATATCGGAACTCAACGCCACCACATCGCGCAGCCCTGCGGTTTGCGCTGGTTGACTTGTTACCTGTGCCATGCGGAACTCCTGTTGCTTGCGGTTTACCCTGTTATAATCGTCTATCCCGCGGGCATCCACCGTTGGTGGCCACAGGAGCGTTATCCGG
>JAJYPG010000227.1 GCA_021795535.1 Planctomycetota bacterium | reverse complement strand
CCATGGGCCGCCATCAATATCAATGGCATATGGCCCGGTCTGTTTGAGTGTAAAGGTGGTCATAATCAACTCCAAACCTCAACCCGATGGCAGCAAATCGGGCCTCCTGTTATCTTATGCACCATCCTGTCCAAAAGATACTTCGATGCCAAATTCATGTGGCGTAACTGTGCAGGCCGACGTAGAAAAAGTTCACGCCAATCCAGTTAAACATCATGACCGCAAAGCCGACCACCGAAAGCCACGCCGTCCAATCAGGTCGATATTTGGGGGTTACAAAACGCAGATGCACAATAATCAGATACACCAGCCACGTTACCAGCGCAAAGGTTTCCTTGGGATCCCATTCCCATGGCCGGCCCCAACTGAAATCCGCCCAGACGGCACCAAAAATAATGCCGGAACCCAGAAACCAGAACCCCATTTGCAAAATCACTATATTGGCCGCATCCAGTTGCAGCAGGAATTTATTGCGCCGTACCGCCAAATCCGCCATCGCTGCGGGCGTAGAGGCCGCCGTTGGACGAGCTTGTGAAAAATCCCCTAAATGGCCGGCCACCAGGGATGAACCAATACCACTGGCCATGGTCATGGCCGGGCCGCCACCATGCCCCGGGCCATCGCCGGGATTCATGCGATAATACAACTTCACCAGCAGATACAGCACACCCAGACAGAAGCTCGCGGCAATAAGAGCGTAACTGCTGATAACGGTATTAACGTGAATATAAAGCCAATAGGTATTCAGCACACCATCCACGCGACCGATATTCGCGCCGATATTGGCTCCCAAAACAAACGGCACCACAAAACACGCCGTCATCGCCAGGAAGCCGACAAAACTCATGGCCAGGCCAAAGAGATTGTTCTTCTTCCAATATTCCAAAATCAGGCCAATCACGCAGCCGACAAATGCCGACCCCAGGACGCTCTCGAATTCATTCTGAATGGGAATCCGCCCGGCCAGCCACCAGCGCACGCCCATGAACAGCGCATGAACCAGCACGGCGGCGGTAAAAAATATCAAAGCTGGCTTACGCACCGCCGGTACTGCGCCCACGGCGGCAATAACAAAGAGCGTCAGCGAAATAAAATAAAGAAATACACCCACAATTGTGCCATCAAACAGCCGGTCATACCACAGTTCCACCAGCCGCTTAAGAGGCGATGGATAAACGGCCGGATTAATGACCGGCAGTACCTTAGCCAGCGTTTTAATGCCTTCATTGGCTTCCGAAGCGCTGTTATCCTGCCACCCCTGCCCCAATGAAATTAAGCCCAGGACAATGCTTAGAGATTGTTGCCGGGTGTAACCGGGAACAGGTTTAATATTGGCATTCATCTTAAGCATTTTGCGCACCACCGATCCGGTGTTCGGCAGCAAATCCAGCGGTACCAGCCAATCCTTCGATTTCTCCCCCGCCGCCGGCGGTACGATTTTCATTTCCGAGGAAAGATTCTGAAATGTTTCCAGAGCTCTGCTGACTTCCGCCACACCAGAACTCAACGCGGCAGTAGAGCTGATTTTTACCAGCAGTTTATGCACATCCGCACGCGCCATAAAATCTGGGCTTACCGTGCCTTGCTGCAAGATGCGCTTAGCCTCCGCTTTGGAAACCAGCCGACCCAGCCGTTCACGGATCGGAACCGTTTCCACAAAAATGCAGTTCCGGTTGTCCCAGGCCTGTGGGCGAAACGCCATATCCAATACCGTATAAAGCGGATCCTGCCCGTTGATGCTGTCAAAGCCACAAATGGCTTGCACCGTTTCACTGGCCCAACTTGCAATGGTTTTAACCTGATCATTGTTTTGCACCGCCAGAATACGCAGCGGCGCAAGGTTGATCTGCTTCTTGAACGCGGTGCGGTTCTGATGCTGAATGGCCGCAGTGCGCCGCATGAGCTTCATGCTGGCAATGGGATTAACTTGCGGCGAACCGGGGCCAATTTCCGGATGACCTGCCGGCATATCCGCGGGTGAACCCTGTTGAATCGGCATGGTCGCCCGGACATTCACGACTGCCATCGCCGGAATCGCGGCGGCCAGCACTATAGCCAGGAGAGATACAATGTGTTTGATCTTCATTACAACACCTCTTAAAAATTCCACTACGTGGTTACGACGTTTCCGCCTGATGCGGACTCACTGGCTCGTTTTTGCGCAGCCGCAAACCGGGCCAACTGCTGTTTCTTTATATTTAGCAAAACAGGCTTGACATAAAAAGCGTAACCAATTCCAAAAATAATCATAATCACACCCACAATCATTGGATACAGGCCATTGGTATTGCCCACGCCCAGAACCGTGAACGGCGTGCCACTGGCCTGCTTACCAAATCGCGCCTGGAAAAAATGCTGCCCATCCAATGTTTCCGGGTGATTTAGATGAATCACCGCTACTGTTGACTTGTGCGTTTGCAAATTGGTAAATCTTACTTTGCTGATAAAATCGCGCGGAAAGCTGCTGCCGCCGGGATAAAACAATTCCTTGCATGACAGCAATGTCAGTGCCGCGGGGAGTTTCCACTGCAGCGTGGAGAATACAAAACCGACTTTTCCCACACCGGGCACACTGACCGCTGTTGGAGCAAGATCGCCATGCAGGCCGAATTGTTGGAACGGCACAAATATCTGATTATCCGTCCACTTCCCGCGCGATACCGCAAGCTGTAATACACAGTGCCCCATGGTCTGTTCCAACTGTGGCCGCCTTTGGGCAACGGGAATCAGTTCCGGCCTATAAACCACATTGGCCAATTCCTGCACGGAAATGCTAAAGGGGATGCCCGCAACCGCTGTAGCCACGGGATGACCAATGGCAATCGGATATTGCGTTACCGCCCCACCCGCCGCACGCTGGATGACCGTGAGCTTTCCCGATTTATGCTCCACAATCCAGAACTGATACCGCCGGGCATCTTCATAGCGAATATGAATCTGATGATCGATCTTATCGGGAATCAATTTCCGCTTACCGTGGTTAAAAATGAAATCCACAGTTTTAGTCGGATACCTGAATAGCGCCACGCGTTGAAAATGAAAGGGCTTGGCCTTTCCGTCCGCGCGATACACATCAATCATGTAGGCCTGACTGTCGGCTCCCTGATACCCTTTGGAAAGAAGGGGCATTTTAATTTCCTGTCGGGCAATGATCGTATAGGGTGTGCCGGAAAGCCTTAGTTTCTCATTGGGTTTAATCACCAGCACCTGCCGAAAATGATCCGCCGGAACACTGACAATCAATGCGTTATTGCCCTTAAAGCTCGTGGTAATATCGCGTAGTCGCCGCGCACTGGGATGATACAGATATTCAATACCGCAGGGCAAACCGGAATCCGCCACACGCAGTCGCGGTGTTTTCGCCAGCAGCCATTGCCCGCCGCTGGCCATGCCGGTAGCACTTAAATTAAATTCCAATGCGGGTTTTCGCGCTGGTTGGCCCGGCTGACGTTCAACCGCCAGAGCTTCCAAATGTGTATACGGATAATACCCCACCACCCGCACCTTCACGGACGACAATGCCGGTGAAAGCTGGGCAACCATTTTCACGGGAGCCGCAATATTGATCGGATGATGATTCTTGGTTGATCGCTCTCTGAACAACGGCAATGAGGGCAGCGGCAACATGGCCGACTTGCCCGGCGCATTACCAGCCTTCATAAATAGAGCCCGTTCGGAATTATCATAATAATGATACACGGTTTGATGGAGAAAAATCCGAACCATGCCTTCTTTTTTTAATCCGAAGTAGAAGAACAATCCCACCAATAGCGTAATAATGCCCGTATGCACCGTCCACACGCCGAGTTTGTAGAGCGTTAACGGAATTCTCCGCAACGTGACGGTAATCAGCGTTGTCGCCAGCAGCGCCATGAGAACCACCATGGGCGGTGCATTAAAAAAACCCATGGTCGATACATCAAAATAACTGCGCACGCTCGGTAGACCTGATCCAACGGCAATATAGGCGGTGGTTAAAAACAGCCAGACCAGCCCCAGCTTTACTGAACTGAAAAACCGCACCAGCCGTCCGACTGGGCCATTGTATGCGGCGAGACGATCAAGAAATCGGCCAGCCGCCGCCGGGCCACGACCAATGCG
>JAJYPG010000226.1 GCA_021795535.1 Planctomycetota bacterium | reverse complement strand
TGAAAGCCCCCCGCGGGGGGCTTTCAAACGCCGCGTCCGCTGCTTGGATAGTGGTTAAGACATCCCCTTATTTTCACCCACTTGACTTTCCCAGAAGAGAAAAGGAGAACAGTAGAGCTCAAGGAAAGACGGCAAATAGGCGGGCGGTACATTTTAATTCGCGTCAAGCGGGCCACGGGATAACTCCCGTGGCTGGTCGCCCGAGGTAACCAGCTTAAATATAAACATCGAAGTTGATCTTACACTGATCCTCAGTGCAGAAACGCAAGCGGTCGAAATTTGGTTTCCGCGGCGGTGCGGCTGGATCGATCGCGCTGTGGCAGACTGTTGATGATTCTTCTAATGAATTCGGGCGGATGCATGGACCACAACGTGGCGGTACCGCTGGCACCTTTTTCAATCCACCAGCGAATGAGTTCAATTTGCCCCGGAGCCGGCTGCCGGCGGCTGCGCGGCGGCATGTGATGACGCTGCCATTGGGGTCGCGAAATAAAGCGATACAGCAAACTTCCGTTTGGATTGCCGGGGATAATGACAGGTCGGCCGCGACTGCCATAGCGCAAATGGCGGTAGGAATCAAGACGCAGGTGTCCCTTCTGCTTGTCCCGACCATGGCAACGGATGCAATCCTGCGTGAAGGTCCGCTGAACATACTGGTCATAAAAACTGCCGCCCGCATAGGCAAGAGGTATAACCGTCATGGGCGCGGCGGAATTACCGGAGGTATAAACGGCTTCAGTAGCGGGAAGTGTCGGCCTGGCGGCAGGATTCACGCGAGATGACGGAACAACCGCATCACCAAGCAATGGCTTGAGCATCGGCGGGGCATATTTGCTTAAATAGCGACTGCCAAAGGTAAGCGAACCGCCCAGATGAGCGGCAATGGCCATAATAACCAAAGCCGACAATAGTACCGAATAATAAGCCATGCCGACATTTTTACGGAACACCCACACCGCCAGAAGAACAAGACTAAGTACCGCGACGGATGTGCCCAGCCAGCGATGCCAAAACAAAATATGGTGGTTGTAACCACCGCCACTTGCCAGCAACCAGCCACAGGTAACGGTCACTATGGCCGCGAGAGCCAGTAAAACCAGAATAAAGCCGCGTGCCGCGGTAATGTGCGAATACTTCTTAAAACGCCCGGCCAATTCCATCAAGCCAAGCAGCACCAGAAAACCAATGGGCAAGTGAACCAGCAGTGGATGGAAATGCCCCACAAATTTAACCCAGTTTGTGGCCGCCAGAAGGGTTGTCATCATCATGCCCGATATCCTCTATAAGTACACGTTGCCGTCAATGCCCGCGGAGAAAACACAAGTAAACACCGCACGCGAGGCCATTACACGCGCCCATCTGGTTTCACATAAGAACCAGAACCGCGCAGCGGATGCACGCAGCTTCGCAACAACAGCAGGGTAGCAATAAATTATGAAAAGAAAATGAAGGCTGGGAGCCTGTCCTTCCGTGTGGTCTGCCTTTTTTTTCTGGCGGCGGGAAAAATACCCGCATCGAGGCCTAATATCGGCGCCGAAACTATGTCGGGAACGACGAAAGACGGCTGAGGACAGCCGCGATCCCAGGACAATCCTCAATCCGCCAGAAAAATTGGCAGCCCCCCTTCCGCGTGGTACCCCGTTCCCGCCGCCATAATGTCACGAATGTAATGTTGCGTCCAAGTCGTGGTGCCCAAAAGGTCATAGACCGGTATTCGCGCCGGCTTTGGCGGTGGTATCGGCGTGTCGGTCAACCGACGTGGATTTCACACTTTCCGGAATCATATAGAGGCTGGCCTGTGGGCCGTGTCCACCCGGAAATTGCAGCCAGTTTGCGCTGTCTTCATCATCCATGCACAAAAGGGTATAGGCGCTGCCGGCGGGAACCATATCAATGGATGCCGCAGATCGCGTCAGGGAAATAACCACATATTCCGCCCGTTTGGTGGCATGTTCCGGAGGTGTGCCGCCCGCACCGTCTGTGGCGTTTAATTTCTTTAAATCCAACAGAGCCAGCGTTTCCAGCAGAATCTGCCGTTGCGGCCGACCAGAAGTTACCATCACCGGAACCGGCTGGGATGAGCCGGGTATCAGCATACCCACGGCAAAATGATCCATCATGGCGCGGCAAATCCAGGCGGCGGCCAATTCTATGGCCTGTTCGGACTTAATGCGGCCATCCGGCAAATCCCGCCAGACGCGTGCATCCACCACCACAATAATGGTTGGTGGAGTGTCTGAAGTCAGTTCCCGAACCACCAGCTTGCCCGTGCGGGCGCTGCGCCGCCAATGAATTGAACGCAGTGGATCGCCCGGAACATATTCGCGCATGCCATAAAATTCGTCCGCACCGCCCCGGTTCGGACTGCTTACCGAACCGGCGGAAGAAAACATTCTTGAGCGGGCGAGCAATCCGCGACTAAGCATTCCAATGCGCGGAAATACCGTTATTTTTTGGGGCAGAACCGTGTGAATGGCCCGATTGATAAACCCGAAGGGAAAGGAGCAGCAGACCCGCTGTTCATGAAGTTCCACCACGCCGCGGTGCCTGGGCACGAGAAAAGTGGTCAGGTAGGTGCTCTGGCCCGGGCCAAGATGCAGGCAATACCCTTCGGGCAACGTGGCAAGTTCGCCGACATGCCGCGCTTCGGTCACGCGTACCGCACACGAGGGCATGATTCGCTTCGTATTCGACAGGTGATATTGCACTTCCACCGGTTCACCGGCAATGGCATGGGACGCCACACTGCGCGTTACCTCCAGCTTTTTAAGCAGCAGAGAACCAAGCACCGCCGAGAGAATCAGCGATCCAGATACCACACCCAGCGCCCAGAAAAGAATATTGGTCTGGCTGTTGACCGCGGCCATCAGCACGAACGCGACAACACCGGCAAAAACAAAGCCCGTGGATGTGAGTTCATAATAAGTTCGCCGCTGTTGCTGCTGCTGCTTCACAAACACATCCAAAAGAAAAGCTTAAAGCGGACAGGTCACACTCTGAAGAATTTCCTGCATAATGCGAGCAGCGGTGCTTACATCCCCGTTGGCCATATAGCTGCGGGTTATAACGCGGTGGGCACAAACCGGCACCACCATTTCCTTGATGTCATCAGGCGTTACATAATCGCGCTCTTCCACCAGGGCACGGGCCTGTACCGCCTGCATCATTGCCAGCGACCCGCGCGGCGAAATGCCCGTGTGCAACCCCTCGTGCCGTCGTGTCGCATCCACCACGTCCATCATGTATTCCAGAAGCACCTGGTCTATTTTCACCTGAGATGCCTGCCCCTGCAAAACGCGAACCTCATCGGCGGTCAGAACAGGTTCCAAGCGGTCGAGCTTGTTGCGACCGGGCTGCTCGCGCAAAATGGCCAACTCCCGCGACCGCTCCGGATAGCCAAGCTGGACGCGGAGCAGAAACCGATCCAACTGATTTTCCGGCAGAAAATAGGTCCCCTCGAATTCAAACGGATTTTGTGTGGCTACCACCATAAACGGCTGCGGCAGAACCAGTGTTTGACCATCGGTAGAGACCGATCCATCATTCATGGCCTCCAGCAACGCGCTTTGCGTGCGCGGTGTGGTGCGATTAATTTCATCAGCCAGAACAATGTTGGCAAAGACCGGGCCGGGCTTGAAATCAAAGGACTGCTTTTCCTGATTGTAAATGGATACGCCCAGAATATCGCTGGGCAGAAGATCTGGTGTAAGCTGAATGCGACTGAATTGACAGTTGATGCTGCGCGCCAAGGCCCGCGCCAAGACCGTTTTGCCCACGCCCGGCACATCTTCAATAAGAACATGCCCACGCGCCAGCAGACCGACCAGTAAATGCGCGATCGCTTCCGCCCGGCCAAAAAAGACAGTCTCAATATTTTTCCGCAATCTTTCCAGTGGGTTCATGTTTTAATGCCTTCCGCCAGGACTATCCGTTCGACCAGAATATATCGCTTCACACCCTCGCTTTTTCCGGCATGGCTCCGTAACCCTTGTATTGTGCCAATCGCCAGCGGATTACATAGTATAACCCTCCCGCCGCAGAACCACCAAGGCAGTTTGGCCGACACAATCCGAAGGGGTGTGCCCGTTTTTATCGGGAACCTGAAA